>QMMT01000033.1 GCA_003647385.1 Deltaproteobacteria bacterium | reverse complement strand
CCAATGCCGCCGATTCCGACAAAATGGATATGGTAATTTTTTTGATACATTAAGTTCTAACCCCTTATATTCTTAGAGTTTAAAATATAGGCTGCTATTTTTTTATCGGCATCCGGCATGGCAAGGTGCTTTAGCCTCTTTGTCATGCCGGCAAGCCTTTCTTTGTTTCCAATCAGACCATCAAAGGTTTGTTTTAAGATCTGTCCTGTCAGGTCATCGTCCTTTATCATTACAGCAGCACCTTGTTTTTCAAGTGCTTTTGCATTAAAGGTCTGGTGGTCGTCAGCCGCATGGGGGAAGGGAACAAGAATAGCCGGCAGTCCCTTGATACAGAGTTCAGAAATCGTTCCGGCACCCGCTCTTGTGATGACAAAATCAGCCATATCCTGAAGTTGAGGCATATTATGAAAAAAGGATTTGACTGTTGCATTAATTTTAAGGTGTTTGTATTTTTCCAGGATAATGCCTTCATCATTGATGCCGGTTTGGTGAATAATATTAAATTTATCGGTATGATCCATTAATTCAAGTGCATCCATAAACGCCTCGTTGATGCTGCTGGCACCCTGGCTTCCGCCTGTGACAAGAAGGGTGAATTTATCCGGATCAAAATTACTTAGTGCCGGGTTATCTTCAACTTCAGTCATATCCGTTTTTCGGACAGGGTTGCCGACATAGGTTGCTTTAGGATTACTGGCAAGCCCTTTGGTCTCTTTAAATGAAGTAAAAATAATTTTTGCAAATCTTGACAGCAGGCGATTGGTCATTCCAGGGAAAGCGTTTTGTTCCTGAATAGCAGTTGGAATTCTTAAAAACCAGGCTGCCAATACTACTGCAAAGGATGAGAATCCTCCCACACCTAAGACAAAATCAGGCTTAAAAGTTTTCATGATGATCATGGATTGGATAAGGGAAACCAGGATAATGCTGAAAGAAAATACTTTACGGATGATGTTGCCGCCTTTAATGGGTTTTGCAAAAATACTCTTGTGGGCATACCTGTATTTTTCAAGCGTTTGTGTTTCAAAGGGTGCATTGGTACCGACAAAAAGAATTTTTACATTCTGGCTTAAGCTTTCTAATGCCTGGGCAATGGCAATGCCTGGGAATAAGTGCCCACCCGTCTTTCCACCGGCTATGATGACGTTAATTGTGTTATTCATAATTCCGCGATGCCCCGATATTCATTAAGATTCCCATTGCTGCCATATGAATTAGAAGGGATGTACCTCCATAACTGATAAAAGGCAGGGTAAGCCCTTTTGTCGGTAGAACCCCCAAAGCAACCCCAGTGTTGATAATCACCTGAACCCCTATATAAATAGTAAGACCGCTGGCTGTGATAGTACCGAAAAGACTTTTTGATGTTTTGGCGATCTGGATGCCTTTTAATAATAGAATCAAATAGAGAGACAGAATAGTAAGCACACCAATCAGACCTAATTCCTCTCCAATAATTGAAAAAATAAAATCGGTATGCGGTTCGGGCAGGTAGTGCATTTTCTGTATACCAAGGCCAATACCTTTTCCAAAGATGCCGCCTGAGCCAAAGGCTTTTAAGGAATGGGTGATCTGATATCCGGTATTATAGGGATCATCCCAGGGGTTTAAAAATGAAAGGATTCTTTCAAGTCGGTATTCAACCTTATAGACCCAGAAATAAATGATGGGTACCAGTAAGGGAGCCGGAGAAAGAAGATGGGTGATTTTAACCCCTGCGATAAACATCATCCCCCAGGTGATTATCCCTAACACCACAATGGTTCCGAAATCAGGCTGGAGAATTATCAAACAGGCAAAGAGAGCAAAAACAAATGCGTGGGGGATAAAGCCGACTGAAAACATTTTGACCATTTCCTGTTTTTTGGACAGGGAATATCCTAAGAAAAGAATAAGTGCCAGTTTTGCAAATTCAGCGGGTTGAAATGTAATTCCACCAAGATTCAGCCATCTGTGGGCACCTCCTGCTTTAATATTTAATGCAGGTACGAGTACGGCCACAAGCAGTGCAATGGCAGCAAAAAGGATGATATAGGAAAAACTGCGGTAAAGCTTGTAGGGAAAAGAAGCCGTGATAAACATTACACAGAGACTGATACCAAAAAACAGCGCCTGTTTTTTCATATAGTAGTAGAGGTTGTTGTGGGTTTCCATACTGATGGCCGAGCTTGCTGAATAAACCATGATGATACCAATCCCGGAAAGAAGAATAACAGGTAAAAGAATACTCTTTTCACTGAAAAAGGGATGTATGGTCTTTACAGGTTCAGCCATTTTATTTTTTCCCCAATGCAGTTACATGGGTTGCAAAATCAGTTCCTCTGTGGCCATAGTTGTCATACATGTCAAAACTTGCACAGGCCGGAGAAAGAAGGACTATGTCATTTTTAAACGCCATATCAAAAGCTTTTTTAACGGCTTCTTTCATGGTTTGAGCTTTTTTTACCGTACAAATATTTTTAAATGTATCTTTAATGTGTTTTTTTGATTCTCCAATGGCAATAATGGCTTTAACGCTCTGTCGGACAGCAGTGGTAAGAAGAGAAAAATCCGTGCCCTTTTCTCTGCCGCCCAGAATCAGGACAATATTTTTTTGAAAATATTCTATGGCCCGGATAACCGCATCGGTATTGGTTGCCTTTGAATCATTATAAAAAGAGACGCCTTTTATGGTTTTAATGAACTCTATCCTGTGGGGAAGATTCTTAAAGGTTTCCAGTCCTTTTAGAATACCATTTATATCTACACCAAGAGCAAGACAGGCAAGGGCAGCCGCTGCAACATTTTCCCTGTTATGTGTTCCCACAAGTTCTTTTAAGTGGTCCGTCTTTATTCGGTGATGAAGTCCCTCCATGATGAATTCAATTTGTTTTGAACCGATTTTAGCACTGCAATTTGTCAGGGTGTCTTTGTCTGATGAAAATAAAAATATTTTGGATTTAAGTTTTCCGTATGCCTTGTTAAGTCCTTTAACGGAAAGATTCAGTATCGCCTTGTCAGAAGACATCTGATTTTTAAAAATACTCCATTTGGAATCTTCATAGGCGGTGTATCTCTCGTATCGGTCCAGGTGATCTCCGGAAATATTTAAGAGAACCCCGACATCAGGTTTGAATCGTTTTGAAATATCGAGCTGAAAGCTGGATATTTCAGCCACAATTACATCGGCTGTTTTTTTAGACATTAAGAAATCAACCAAAGGAGTTCCGATATTCCCACCGACAAAAGGCGTCATGTCGCTTTGCCTTAACATCTCACCAATTAGAGTGGTCGTGGTGGTCTTACCATTAGTGCCTGTGATGGCAATGATCGGCCGATCATTATATTGAGTAAAGATATCCAGTTCACCTGTGATGCCAACCCCTAAGCCCTGTGCTGTCTTGATAAACTTATTGGTCAAAGGGATTCCCGGGCTTGGAATCATAACATGGGCCCGGTTGAAGGTCTCCTGGTTGTGGAAACCGATTTCAGTTTCTATCCCAAGTGTGTTGAGTTCTTTTGCAATGTTGGCTCTTGACTCGTCAATATCTGTTGCAACTACGGCCTCACCTTTTGACCGCAGAAATTTGGCCATGGAAACCCCTGATGCTCCCAGTCCAATGATCAGAAAATATGGCTGTTTTATTTTTTTCACAGTCACCTACCTTATTTTCAGGGTACTCAATGATAATAATGCCAGGGTTATGGATATAATCCAGAACCTTACAATCACCTTTGGTTCAGCCCACCCCTTGAGTTCAAAATGATGGTGCAAAGGGGCCATTCGAAAAACTCTTTTTCCTTTTGTAAGTTTAAAATATCCCACTTGAATGATGACGGATAAGGCTTCCATGACAAACAGGCCGCCAACAATCAGTAAAAGGATTTCATGTTTGGTAATGACGGCAATGGTTCCTAAAATTCCCCCCAGAGGGATTGACCCGGAATCGCCCATAAAAATCTGGGCCGGATGGGAATTAAACCATAAAAAACCCAGTCCTGCGCCTGCCAGGGTGCCGCAGACCACCGATATTTCACCGGCAGAGGCAATATGCTGAACATGAAGATATTCAGCGATCCGGGCATGGCCGGAAACATAGGCAAAAAGCATGTATGTGGCACTGGCAACGATATAGGGACCGATGGCAAGCCCGTCAAGTCCGTCGGTCAGGTTTACAGCGTTGGATGTGCCCACGATGACAAGACAGGCAAAGGGGATGTACCAGATCCCGAGATCCGGAGAGAGGTCTTTGAAAAATGGAATGGTCAATCTGGAACTAAAATCAGGGCATTTATAAATCAGCCAGGAAATAATCAGGGCAAACAATACCTGGATAAGAAATTTACCTTTGGCTGAAAATCCCATGTTTCTCTTTTTTATCTGCATGAGATAATCATCAACAAATCCAATGAATCCAAAAAGCATCAGGGCTAAAAGAAGAATGTTTACATAATGGTTGGACAGATTCCCCCAGATCAACGTGGTGATGAAAATAGAGAAAAGAATCAGGATACCGCCCATAGTAGGGGTCCCCTGTTTGCCTAAGTGAGACTGCGGCCCATCGGTCTGGATGATCTGCCCGATTTGCATTTGACTGAGTTTTTTGATCACAAAAGGGCCGAAAAGAAGACAGATTAAAAAGGCTGTCAGTCCACCGTAAATCGTTCTGAATGTAATATATCGAAATATATTCAGGAACGTGTAATCAAGATGATATGGGTATAAAAATTCGTATAGCATCTTTTGTAACCTTAGGCCACCCTTGTGTTAAATTTGTTTGCCTCAATTTCTCTTCTATCGCTTCCGGATCTTCTTTCGGGAACATAAGCTGTGTAGCTAAATTTTCTTCTGTCTTCTAACGTTCGTTTTTCCTTAGAGTTATTATTCATATGAACCCCTATGAATTGACCGTTAATAGTTTTTGAAGTTCTCGTATGACGGTTTCCATGGCCATGCCTCTTGAACCCTTTACAAGAATCCATGTGTCGGAATCTATGTCTTCCAATACTTTCCGGGCGATTTTTTCTTTTGTTCCGTGGAATATATTGCCTTTTGCAAACCCATTTTCAATCGCACCTTCCAGGGTGTATTTAACCTGGGTCCCAAACAGATATAATTTGTTGATCCCGGATATTGCAGCCTTTTTACCAATTTGTTTATGAAGGGCGTCAGATTCTTTTCCAAGTTCCAGCATATCTCCAAGAACGGCAAACCTTTTCTTATTCCGGCTCATATCATGCAATGTGCTCAAGGCGCCTGCAACAGAAGTCGGATTCGCATTGTAGGTGTCATCGATCATCTTAATAGAATCTGAAAGCTCGTAAATATTCATTCTGCCGGATACTGGCCGAAAGGCTTTGATTCCCTTTTTAATGCCGTTGGTAGAGATTCCGGCAGTCCTTGCTGCACAAATTGAAGCAAGGCTGTTGTCAACCATGAAAAGAGCCGGGGAGTTGATGGAAAAGACCGTCTCCCGTCCTGTATTGTTTGTTGTGAATTTAATAGACGTCTCTGTTTTTTTGATGTTGTCCGCCTGGATATTTGAATCCTCACTTGTACCAAAAAAAAGAAGTGTTTTAATCGCCTTATTTTTTCTTACCGTTGCTTCAAGGATGTGACGTCTGGGGTCATCTGCAAAGAGGATTGCTGTACCGTTTTCCCGCATACCGTCAAAAATTTCAGCTTTGGCATTTGCTACATTTTCTACACTGCCAAGACCTTCAAGATGAACCCCTGCCGTATTGATCACCATGGCAATATCAGGAAGGGCTATTTTGCTGAGTCTTGATATTTCACCCGGATGGTTCATGCCCATTTCCACGATGGCCCATTCATGGGCCCGGGAAAGGTTTAAAAGGGTTAATGGCAGCCCGATTTCGTTGTTAAAATTGCCCAGAGTAGCGTGGCTGTGAAATTGGGTTTTAAATATTTCTTCAGTGATTTTTCTTGTGGTTGTCTTTCCAGTGGAACCCGTAATGGCAACCAGTTTAACATTTGAACGGATTCTTTGATATTGGGCAAGCTGTCCTAAAGCGGTTATTGTATTTCCGGTTTCAAAAACAATGAGATGCTTTTGTTCAAATTCTTTTTTTGTCTGTTCATCAAGGGTTTCAATAAATCCTTTTTGAGTAATAAACCCTTTTATTCCTTTATTAATAAGTTTTTCAATAAAGGAATGGCCGTCAAAGCTCTCTCCCTTAAGGGCAAGGAAAATCTGCGTTTTTGTAATAGATCTTGAGTCTGTACAGACGCCTGAAAAAATGAGGTCTTTTTTAATTGGTGAAAAAACAGGATCACATCCTAATGCATTTGTAAGATCATCTATTTCCCATGCAATGGGTATAAATTGATCCGCAAATTTAAACGCTGCTTTCTTAAGTTCTTCTTTGTCATCAAAGTGAATGGTACCTGTATTTGTGATCTGGTAAGTTTCGTGTCCCTTTCCGGCAGCGATAATGATGTCACCTGGTTTTGAAATCCAAATTGCTTTTTTAAGGGCTTTTCTTCGGTCAACCTCTTTTAAGTACCCTTTTTTGAATGGGGTTGATACTAAATCTTTGTCGGAAAGTTTATCAAAAGAGTCTAAGCCTTTAAGAATATCATTAATAATTGAATCAGGATTTTCGCTCCTTGGGTTATCAGAGGTAGCAATGGCAATGTCACTGTGTTTACAGGCAACCTGTCCCATTATAGGTCGTTTTGCACGATCCCTGTCTCCACCGCACCCAAAAACAGTGATGAGTCTTTTGGGAGCTCTTTGTTTTAAGGTCATTAAAGTGGATTCAAGTGCATCAGGTGTATGGGCATAGTCTACAAACAAAAACCGGTCAATGGGGGTGTCGATTTTTTCAAGCCGGCCCGGAATGATGCGACAGGTTTCAAGTCCTGTTTTTATTTGTTCTGAACCGATATTCAATGCAAATGCTGCACCTGCCGCACATAAGATATTGTCCAGGTTGAAGGTGCCGGTCAGTGATGATGAGAAGTTAAATGAATCATTGGGCATGCAGATGGTTCCGGATATCCCGTGGATATCATCAGCGATATTTTTTGCAAAAATAGCGGTAGCAGCGGTCGTGTCGGTTTTATTTTTTGTACTGACTCCAATGGTTCTATAGGAAAGGGATTTTGAAAGGGCTTCTCCCTTTGCATCATCAACGTTCAGGATGGCAACTGCATTGTTTTTCAGGTTTGCTCCAAGAATCCGGGTAAAAAAACTTTTTTTGCAATTAAAATATTCATCCATGTCTTTGTGATAATCCAGGTGATCCTGGGACAGGTTGGTAAATACGCCTGCATCAAACTCACAATAATCCACCCTGTTCAGATCAAGCCCGTGGGAAGAAACTTCCATGATGACATGGGTTATCCCTGCCTTCTTCATCTTAAAAAGAGTTTTTTGAAGATCAATGGAATCAGGTGTGGTGATAGGATTGTCAAAAATTAAATCGTTATAACGGATGTTGACGGTCCCAATAACGCCGGTTGAAAATCCGAAAGCCTTGAAAATACTTTCCAGCAGCCATGTGGTTGTTGTTTTCCCATTGGTCCCGGTGATGCCGACAAGGGTCAGTCCCTTTGACGGATTTCCATAAAAATTGGCTGCAATGGAGGCCATGGAAAGCCTTGAGTTTTCAACTATAATGATATGTTCAAGATTATGCGGATTGGTTTGAGCAATAACGGCTGCGGCGCCTTTTTTAAATGCCTGGTCAATATAATCGTGCCCGTCAACTTTAAATCCTTTAACCGCAATGAAAAGCCCCCCCGGCTTTACATTTTTCGAGTTAGAAGCAATGGAAGAAATCTCCGGATTATAGGACATCTCTTTTTCTGAACCCTCTTTTATCAGCTCAGACAGCTTCAATTTTTTTCTCCGGTTGATAATAAAGCAATCATATGCTTGGTTTTTTCAGGGGGTATATTTAAATAATTAAAAGATTCAGCCATAATGGTTTTAAAGGCCGGAGCTGCAACATCTCCGCCATAATATTGTTTCCTTGGCTCATCAATCACCACAAGAACTGCAAGCTCAGGATTATCTTGCGGGGCAAAACCGGCAAAAACCGAAATGTACTTATTTTTTGAATAGCCTTTTTGATTTTTTAACGCTTTTTGAGCTGTTCCGGTTTTCCCGCAAACCGTATATCCCTCCATGGAAGCTTTTATACCGGTGCCTTCTTCTTTTACCACAAGGCTCATCATCCTTTTAACCTGTTGAGCGGTCTTTGAGGAGACAACCCGTCTTATTGTTTCAGGGTGATATACACTTAAGTCCTCCCCGTTTTTAGAGATAATTTTTTTTACCAGCATGGGTTTCATCAGATTGCCGTCATTTGCGATGGCGCTGATGCCGCTGATAAGTTGTATGGCAGAAACCGAAACACCCTGGCCAAATGAGATGGCACCGGCATCGATTCTAGACCATTTTCTGTAAGGAGCCAAAATGCCCGATGTCTCTCCAGGGCTGCCCACCCGGGTTTTGTCTCCAAATCCAAAGGCAGCAAGATATTTGTACAGGGCCTTATCACCAATGGTTTCTCCAATTTTTACAGCACCTATATTGCTTGAAAATTTAATGATCTGATTAATGGAAAGCCAGTCATGGGGATGGGTGTCATTGATCGTGAATGTTCCGATTTTGTAGGTGCCGTTTTCACAAAAAAAGATGGATTTAGGCGTAAACCCTTTTTCAAGTGCGGCAGCGGCTGTAAAAACCTTCATGGCTGATCCCGGCTCAAATGCATCTGTGACAGCACGGTTTCTGAAGACTGCGCTTTCATATCCTTTAAAATTATTGGGGTTGAACTCAGGGAAATGGGCAATGGAAAGAAACTCTCCGGTTTGAGGCCTCATGACCAGAACCATTCCTGATTTTGCCCGATGAGCCTTTACGGTTTTTTCAAGGGTTTGTTCACTTAAAAATTGAATTTTTTTGTCAATTGTCAAGACAATTGAATTTCCTTTCAGCTGGGCTCTTTTTTTCTTGTCAAGGTCAAGAATTCTACCGTTTCCATCCCGGTTAACCCTGACCTTCAGGGAACTGCCCTCTAAGACAGAGTTGTACTTAAACTCAAACCCCTCAAGCCCGGAATCATCTGCTCCTGTGAATCCAATGACCTGTGCAGCAAGGTTTCTGTTGGGATAAAATCTTTTAGAATCATTTTCAAAATAAATCCCCGTGAAATTCAATTGCCTGATTTGACTGGCCTGATTTGGAGACACCCTTCTGGCAACCCAGGCGAACATGCGCTGGGAGGAAAGTGTTTTTTGAAGTTTTTTGGCGTTAATATTCAGTATTTTTGAAAGTTTTCTGGCAGCAACGCCCGGATCTTTTATTTTAAAAGGACAGGCTGTAATGGATATGGCATCAATGGAGGTTGCAAGCTTGTTCATGCTTCTGTCGAGAATCTGTCCCCGCTCTCCTTTAACGATAACATGTCTTGCATAATCATTTTCAGCTTTCTGGGTCAACTCATGAGCTTTGAAAACCTGGATATCAAAGGATTTGGCTCCCATAAGGAAAATTAAAGACACCATCAGAACCTGAACGACAATGATCCTTTGTTTCATTGTCTTGTTAAGATCCTTTGACATTAACCTTCATCTCCCGACAGAGTTTTTGCCAGATAAATAGTTTGATTCACCGTGTCTGTTGAAAGATTTAATCTGCTCTTTGCAATACGGGTAATTCGATCATCGGATTTCAACCGGTCTCTTTCAATGGATAAGGCCTTGTTATAGGAAGTCTTTTTTATAAAATTTTCCTGGGCTTTGGATACCCGAAATATCGTCTGGGTGGATTCTGTTCTAACCCAGGTGTAAATCAAAAGTTGACAAAAGAAGATAGAAATAATGGCAAACCACCAGAAATTTAATTTTTTGGGTTGGATTTTTTTTGCAGATATGTTGTTTTTGATCGCCATAATTTATAGTTTTTGCGCCACCCTTAATTTGGCGCTTCGTGCCATTGGATTGATGTTTATTTCTTTTTGTGTGGGTATCAGAGGTTTTCTGAAAACCGATTTCATCTGGGGGACAAACCCGCACAGACAGATCGGAAGATCCTTCGGGCATGTGCAGCCCTCCTCAAATTTGCGCAAAGCTTTTTTTACGATGCGGTCTTCTAAAGAATGGAAAGAAATAACGCAAAGCCTTCCTTCTTTTAAAAGCAGGGAAGGCACGGTTTCCATGAATTTTTCAAGCCGTTCCAGTTCCTTGTTTACAACGATTCTTAATGCCTGGAAAGTCCTTGTTGCAGGATGAATGCGCGTCTTGAACCTTATTTTTGCAGGAATGATTTGAGTCACTATCTGTGATAGTTCAAAGCTTGTATGAATCGGCGCATGACGTCTCATTTCCACGATTTTTTTTGCAATCCGCCTGGAAAACTTTTCTTCACCAAATTTAAAGAAGATATCTGCCAACTCACTCTCCGGGAATGAATTAATAACCTCAAAGGCTGTCAGATCGTTTCGAATATCCATTCGCATATCCAATGGTTCATTCTTATTAAAACTAAATCCGCGATTACCGTTTTTCAGTTGGTTCAGTGAAAAGCCTAAGTCAAGAAGTATTGAGTTTACACCCTTAATTCCGATAGAGGTCAAGATCGTTGGAAGGTCAGAAAAATTGCTGTGAAACAATAGCGCATTCTCTTTAAACGGATGTAAAATCTTTTTAGCATGATTAAT
>QMMT01000032.1 GCA_003647385.1 Deltaproteobacteria bacterium | reverse complement strand
TTCATCTATGGGTTTTCCTAAGCCAAGCCCGGTATTATTTGAAAAAATCCTGGCTCGGTGGACATGTTTATCATCAAGAGATTTACCCACCGCATCAAGTCCTGTGATATGAATCAGGTGGGTTGAAACGCTTGGAACTACGGGTTCATGTGTGTCAGTGGCTTTAAGGGGTTTGCGTTTAGCACCGTCTGCTTCCACAATGATCCAGTCAAAAATGCCTGCCATCCATAATTTAGTGATAGTATTCAAAGCAAATCCATTCAACTTTCCAGTTGTTGAATCACGCTCACTGCATGCGGAAAAATGATGATAATGGGCAAGGTATGATTTTGATTTTTTAATCAGTACATCAACATCTGCCTCAATTATGGTAACAGGAGATTCATCCGGATTTGGCATGAAGATTTTGGTGGTGGTCGTTGTCAAAACATTTTTACCCGAATCTGCGAGTTCCTTTGCGAGACGGAACATCAGGCTTGTCTTTCCTCCAGCACCAATAAGGCTGATGACGCCCCGTTCTTTTAATTGCAATGTATCAATAAGTAAGTTTGTCATGTTATAAAATCAAATGTGTTCAATCCAGAATTGATTATTCCACAATTTTTTAATAATTCAAGTGTTAAAGGAAAAACTGTTGGAAAATCGTTGTAAAATAAAAAATTTTCTTCATATGTGCTTGACAAAAAACAAGTCCCCATCATAGAGTAGGTCTGTTCCTGTAGACCTATTTTCCTGCTTCTTTATTTTCCTACTTTTTTACGATTGGAGGCCAATATGAAAAAAACAAGTGTAAAGTTATTAATCATTTTTGTTGGCCTGTCGCTGGCCGTTTCCATCCAGGCCACCGTTTTAATTCCAAAAGATTTCAATGATCTGACTATGGAGGCGGATCTGGTGTTTGTTGGAACTGTCGTTGATATTTATAGTGAATGGAGCGATCCGGATGAAACTGAAATTTATACCTACGTCACTTTTAATGATATCGAGATAGTTGCCGGAGAATATCAAGATTCAGAATTGACAGTCAGATTTTCAGGCGGCGAGATATGGGATTTCAAAGTCCTTTATGCGGGCGTACCCCAATTTAATCTTGGCGAAAGAAATCTCTTGTTTCTAAGCGGTAATTTTACGGAGGTATGCCCCATAGTTGGCTGGATCCAGGGGAATTTTAGGATCATGTATGACCAATCCGTCGGGGCGCAGGTAATCCATACCGACGACGGCAAACCCATCGCCGGAATTCAGGAAGGCAAAATTATTCTTAGCAGGGATGACATCCTGGTACAAGGTGGCTCTCCTGGGGTACCCGAAGATCCACAAGCACAGGTTGAGGTCATGACAGGCCCCGCAATAAAAATGACCTTGAACGATTTCAGTCAGGCAATACGGAATCAAAGACTAAATCAGAAAGCCCAAGGAGCAGTGCTCGGATACCGATTCCCAGAGGTGAAAGCCCAGGGAATTCCCGTGGACGTCATGCAATCGGGCACAGAGGTCCCCAGAGATCGGGACAAAGTGATTGGCTATGATAAGAAACCCCAGCCGGTGCAGACTCCTATGCCCAATTTGCATGAGAATTAGTCGATATAACTAAATTGTACGGGATCTTAAAGCATTTAGAAAGGAGGCGGCCATGAAACAACGATTCATATTAGACTTTACTTGGTTATTGGGAGTGCTTTGGGTAATCATAATTTGGACGGGAGACGGATACTCCTGGAATACATCCGGTACGGACTGGGCAGGTGATGACACAACGATGAGCCTGAATCTAGGCAGCAGCACCTGGAATGACTCTGCTGAAGACGCACTATACCGCTGGAACGTCGTGTCATGTTCCAGTTTTGATTTTTATTTCAATAATGATAACAAGGATCGGTGTGACCGAGGTACGGCTTGTATCGGAACTGACGGCAATGCGGTGGAGTGGGAAGACTTCAGTAACGGGGTGTGCAGCGATGCGGCCTCCGGTGCTCTGGCAATTACCCGTACAAACTGGTTAATTAATTATTGCAATGCAGATGTCTTGTTCAACACCCAATATAGCTGGACGACCAGCTCAAGAAATTACACCACTGGCTCACCCTATAATTTTAATAGCGTTGCCATCCATGAATTTGGCCATGTACTTGGCTTGCAACACGAGAATGATAACGTGGCAACCATGAATTCAATCTATCATGCAAACGACCACAAGATTCACGCCAATGACAAAGGAGGGCTGCGAAACATCTACAGCGTAGGAGGGTGTTCCAAGGTGGATGTTGCGCCGACCAATTGGAAAAAGACAACCTCGGCAGCCGTTGCCGCCACCCTGGTTTCATCACCGACCTCAGCCAATACCGGACAGACCATTAATATGGAGTGGACTCAGGAAAATCACGGCACACAATCAACTACTTTTGATATCGGGTTTTATCTTTCCACAAATTCGACGATTACTACGAGCGATACACGCTTGGGTATCAATAACAATGCCAGTTTGTCCAGAGAATGGGTATTGACCGGTAGTCGCAATGTGACCATCCCAGCCAATACGCGGGAGGGTACATATTGGCTGGGTGTGTATTTGGACTACAACAATAATGTGGCTGAAAGCAATGAAGGAAACAATGCGCTGGCTCACCCCAGATCGATATTCATCCGCGACACCATTAAACCGAGTCCAGATCCCATGTCGTGGAGCAGTTACCCCTATGAAACCTCGACAACATCAATAGCCATGACTGCTGTACTGGCGACGGATGCGACCTCACCGGTAGAATACTACCATGATTATTACAGCAGTACGACAGGCGGAGCTGGAGGCACGGATTCCGGATGGCAAACCAGTCGTTCATATACAGATAGCGGACTACAGGCCAATCATCGGTATAGCTATCGGGTCAGAATCCGGGACAGCGCTGCCACGCGCAATTACTCAGGATATTCGATTGTGAGCTATGATTACACGGCCATCCAAACCCCGACCGGGATTACTTTTGGATCTTATGGTACCACCAACATAAACGCCATATCCACAAACACCCCTTCCGGCCTGACACGCGGCAGTTCAGGGCTTATTATTTATAATTCTATCCAAGGTACAAATTCCGGCTGGAAGCAAAACAACAATTACTGGAACAGTACAGGGCTAACTCCAAACACCAACTATGCATTCAGAGCCAGAGCACGAAATGGGGATGCGGCCTTAACTTCGTATTCCAGTTACTATTATAGACGCACTCTGGCCGCAATGCCCGGTGCCCAAGCCTTTTCTAACATCACCTGCACCAGCATCAGGGCCAATTGGTCGGCCAACGGCAACCCAGCCGGTACGCAGTATTATTGCCAAAATACGACAACCGGTGCATATTCCGGGTGGATCACCGATACATTCTGGACTAACAACGGACTTAACGACCAATCCCTTTATACTTATCGGGTTTTGGCAAGAAACGCGAATGGATTGCAAACCGGGTGGAGAGGTCTTGGCTCTCAAACTACGGCTGACTGTACGCCACCCAACCCCAACCCTATGACTTGGGCAACTCTGCCCTATGAACTCAACACAAGCCAAATTAGAATGAGGTCGACCACGGCATCAGATTCTACTGTTCCTGTCCGGTACTACTTTGACTTCTTCACCAGTCCCACTGGCGGATTCGGCGGCTCAAACTCCGGGTGGATCACCAGCACAACATATACCGATTCCGGACTTGGCACCAACCATGAATACGGTTATCGGGTGAGTGCCATGGATGGCAGCGGGTGGCAAACCGGTTATTCTGCCATCAGCTATGACTTCACGGATATTGAAACACCAAGCGGGATTGACTTCGGTACCATAGGGGCTACAAGTATTGCCGTCAGATCGTCCTCTAAGCTTTCGGGTTTGGATCGTAAGTCCTCTGGAATCAGTATCGTCAACAAAACTGCCGGGACCAAGTCTGATTGGCAACAAAATAACAATTATTGGACAAATATCGGGTTAAAGGTGAACACAGCTTACACGTTCTATGCTGTGGCAAGAAATGGTGACGGAAATTCGACCCCTGAATCTCCTGAAAGTAGTCGCTATACTCTGGCCAATACTCCTGGCGCTACAGCGTTTTCTGACATAACCGCCACCAGCATCAGGGCCAACTGGGGGGGCAACGGCAACCCGGCCGGAACTATGTACTACTGCCAGAACATCACGGCCGGTACCGCCTCCGACTGGATATCGAATACATACTGGAACAGCACAGGACTTGACCCTGAAACCACATATGTTCTTCGTGTAATTGCCAGAAATGGTAATGGAATTGGTACGGCTTGGACCAATCTGGGTTCTGAAACTACCTTGCCGACGGTTGAGCCGTGTGAAGGGGATTTCGATAACAATGGAATGGTCGATGATGTCGATCTAATGGCTTTTGCAGCCTCCTTTGGCCGGTCGGACTGTTCAGTTGCATTTCCCTGCAATGGTGACTTAGAATCCGCTGATGGCGATGTCGATGGTAGCGATATGATAACGTTCCTTGAGGACTTGGGCCGAACCGATTGTCCATAATAAGTAATGTTTTTTTAATCCTATAAGTCAATGTTTAAGGCGGACGGAAATAATAAAATACGCAAATAGAGCGTAGACTAATTTGTATAATCTGCGGGTTCATATTCAAGTTAGCCTAT
Organism: Deltaproteobacteria bacterium; assembly: GCA_003647385.1. Lineage (GTDB taxonomy): Bacteria > Desulfobacterota > Desulfobacteria > Desulfobacterales > Desulfobacteraceae > Desulfobacula. The sequence goes on along the minus strand of QMMT01000032.1, from coordinate 6,097 downwards.
GAGGCATGCTTCATCCAGAGACTTATCCAACCTCCCCTCTTCGATCCCGGATATGAGGTTTTCTTCATCGGGTTTTCCGGTATTCTCCCTGACATCCAGGCAGGGAGGAAGGTGATTTTTGAGCCTGGAAAATGCGACTGTATACATGAGGCCAAACTATTTCCTTTGCCTCTGTTGGGATATCTGAAATTTTATAGATTTACTTGCGAGCGCCCGGGGGGGGGGAAAGTTATGGCAAACTAATTTCCTTGACTTGTTTTTACCTTAAACGTATTTATCAAACAGGCACAAAATTTGCTTCGTCTTAATTATTTAGAAACTAAAATCAAATCAGAGGTGATATTATGGTTCAGACTATTTTTGAGTTTCTCAACAACTTAGGTTTTACTCATCCCCTGCATCCTGCATTAACCCATATACCCATGGGAATGGTAATGGGGGCGGTCACATTCCGGCTGGCATCTTTTTTGCCAAAATTAAAATTCCTGGCAAAAACAGGGTATCATTGTGTTATTTTGGGGCTTCTGGGGATTGCCCCAACAGCCTTTGCAGGCTATCTTGACTGGCAGCATACCTTTGGTGGGGAGTGGGAATTTTTGATTATTTTGAAAATAATCCTTGCAGTTGTCTTGACTATAGTTCTTGTAACCATTGCCGTCATAGATGATCCTGAAAATCCAAAATTTGATAAAAAGACATTTTTTTATCTTTTAACCGTCTTATTGGCTATTGGGTTGGGGTTCTCAGGCGGCGAACTTCAATACGGATAATTACGGAGGCGTAATGATGAAAAACAATATTTTTTTTAGCACAATACTGGCAGTCGTATTTCTTTTGTTACCATTGTCTTTGTCTGCAATGGAATACCAGCATACGCTTGAGGTAAGGGATATGCAATTTTCCTGGACCATTGAAGAAGATCAGATTCATGTTGAGTTGTCTGCAAAAACCACTGGCTGGGTCGGTATTGGATTTGATCCTGAAAAGGCTATGTCAGGGGCCAATATAATCATTGGTGCGGTTAAAAATGGTAAATTCAAAATTGAGGATCATTACGCAGACAGGAAAAGAGGGCATTCCAATGATGAGAAACTGGGGGGTAAAAATGATGTTTTAGATCCTTCAGGCACAGAAGTTGACGGGGTGACAACAATTTCTTTTTCATTGCCCCTTAATACGGGCGATACCTATGACAAACCCATCAATCCTGAAGGAACAACCCGGATAATGCTGGCTTACGGGGCGGGAAAAGATTCTTTTAGAAACCGTCATCCTTATCGAACAGTCTATGAAATTAATTTGTCAACCGGTGAAAATAAAAAGATAAAATAATGCACAAAAGATCCCGGTTCATATTTTCAGTCCTTTTTATGTCAGCCAGTCTTGTCTTTTTACAGGCGGGGCTGGCTGAAAACAGTCAGGATATATCAGGCCGGGACAAGCCGGACAATGATGAAGTAAGCCATAGTAAAATGGATCACACAAAAATGGTCAAGGTGGCAGAAAAAGAGGCGCCGGCACTCGTTAAGCAGGTTAAGGTTGAAGAACAGCTGGGCAACATTGCAGCCCTTGACACCTATTTTAAAGATGAGAATGGTAGAACAGTAAAGCTTGAATCTCTTTTTGACAAGCCGGTTGTGCTGCTTCCAATTTATTTTTTGTGTCCGTCAATTTGTAATTTTCTCCAGGCAGATCTTGCCAAGGCTTTGAATCTTGTGAATCAAGTTCCCGGCAAAGATTTCAATGTGATCTCTTTAAGTTTTTCTGATGATGAAGATTATACCCACGCTAATGCATCTAAACAAAATTACAGCAACCTGATCACCAGGGATTTCCCCCTGGAAAATTGGTTTTATCTGACCGGGGACAATGAAAATATCCGCAAACTCACCAATTCTCTAGGGTATTATTTTACCAAAACAAGGCCTCATTTTTATATCCATCCATCCGTGCTTATGGTTCTTGCAGGCGATGGGAAAATTATCCGCTACCTTTACGGGCCCGATTTTCTTCCCTTTGATCTCGGGATGGCCCTAAGTGAGGCAGACAGGGGTGAGCCTGGTATTTCGATTAAAAGAGGGGTATTGTCTTTTTGTTTTGATTACGACCCTGAGAACAAAACATATGTCTTTAAACTGTTCAGGATTACCGGGACAGCCATCTTAAGTTTACTTTTGGGATTCATTGTTTTTTTACTCTATCCTTCAAAAAGAGACAGGAAAAAAGAGACAAGGTTGTCTCATGATACGCATAAATAATTAATCTTTGCGAGGCCTCTCATGGAAGTTGTACCCTCTTTTTTTGAAACTCCGGCTCCAGCAAAGTATAAAGGCATCTGGTCATGGCTGATCACCATGGATCATAAGCGGATCGGATTGATGTATCTGTTTGCAGTCCTTTTCTGGTTTGCTCTGGCCGTCTTGCTGGGCGGCCTTATCAGGCTGGAACTCATGTTCCCCGGGGAAACATTTATGGGGGCCCAGGTTTACAATTCTTTGTTTACCCTCCACGGTGTCATCATGGTTTTTTTGTTTATCATTCCAGCGTTGCCGGCTGTATTTGGGAATTTTTTTTTACCCATTCAGATTGGAACAGATGATGTCTTTTTCCCGAGACTGAACCTTTTATCATGGTATCTTTATATGGCAGGGGGTATCATAGCCGTTATATCCCTTTTTTCAGATGGGTTTCCCGATACGGGCTGGACATTTTATGTTCCTTTTTCCATTTCAACCCACACAAATGTTTCCACAGCAGTGTTTGCAGCCTTTGTCCTTGGAATGGCTTCCATGCTCACCGGTTTGAATTTTATCACCACCATTCACAGGATGAGAAAAAAAGAAATGGGCTGGATGCAGATACCTTTGTTTACTTGGAGTATTTATGCCACTTCCTGGGTCCAGCTTCTGGCAACACCCGTGGTCTCCATAACCCTGATACTGGTGATGATAGAAAGATATGTCGGGGTCGGATTGTTTGATCCGGAAAAGGGTGGAGATCCGATTTTATACCAGCATTTGTTCTGGATGTATTCTCATCCGGCTGTTTATATTATGATTCTTCCCGGTATGGGTGTAATCTCAGAAATTATTCCTGTGTTTTCACGAAAATCAATATTCGGATACAAAGCTATTGTTGTCTCATCCATGAGTATTGCTGTTGCAGGGTCCCTTGTCTGGGCTCATCATATGTATACCAGCGGAATGAGTGATACAGCTGTTTTTGTCTTTTCCCTTTTAACTTTTGTGGTGGCGATTCCATCAGCTATCAAAGTTTTTTCATGGGTAGCTACTCTGTATAAAGGATCAATTCAAATGGCACCACCCCTGTTTTTATCCTTATGTTTTATTTACCTTTTTTCTGTGGGCGGTTTGACAGGACTTTTGCTGGGTGCAGCCGGGACGGATATTTATGTCCATGATACACACTTTGTGGTGGCACATTTTCATTTTACCATGTTTGGTGGAGCAGGATTTGCTTTTTTCGCGGCCCTGCATTATTGGTGGCCCAAAATGTTCGGGCGCATGTATGATTTCAAAAAGGCCTATATCGGTGCTATTCTTTTGACAGGTGGATTCATGTTTCATTATGTTCCCATGTTTATCTTAGGGCTTCAGGGAATGCCGCGGCGGTATTTCGACTATCTTCCTCAATTTGCCAAAGGTAATTTTTTTGCAGGGTTTGGTGCAGGATTTATGATTGTCGGAATTTTTTTAATGCTGATTAATCTTTTGGTTTCCTTAAGAAAACAAAGAGACGCATCATCCGATCCCTGGGGTGGCACAACCCTTGAGTGGCAGACATCGTCTCCACCGCCGCTGCATAATTTTATCACAGAACCCCAAGTGCCAGATTACCCCTATGATTTTACAGGGGTTGTGGAAAAGTACGCTAAAGATACAAAAGGAGAATAAATGTCTTCTCAAACCGATGAGTCGGGTAAAAAGCTGGGGATGTGGCTTTTCCTCTATACGGAAATCATTCTGTTCGGAGGCCTTTTTGTTCTTTATGCGGTATATTTTGCCCGATACACCGGTGATTTCATAGAAGGCGGAAAGGAATTGAACCGCTTGTTTGGTATTGTGAATACAGTCATTTTGTTGATTTCAAGTTTTAGTGTTGCCGCATCTATTACGGCGATTCAGAAAAAAGAAAAGACAAGAGCCCTGGCAGGTCTGATTTCCGCCCTTTTATGCGGTCTTATCTTCCTGGTTAACAAGTATATTGAATGGGGCCACAAGATTGATCACGGAATTTTTCCCAATTCGGAAAAACTGATTGAAGGCCCCCCTGGCCAGAATATATTTTTTGGACTCTACTACGTGATTACAGGATTGCATGGTATCCATATTATTATAGGGATGACCCTTCTTTTTATCAGTCTTGTCTTTGTCCAAACCAAGACAGTGACCCATACCCGGTTTGCCTTTCTTGAAAATTCAGGCCTTTACTGGCACCTGGTGGATTTAATCTGGATTTTTATTTTTCCTTTATTTTATCTGATCATTTAGGAAATCGCCATGAAAGATAAAAGCCCTTTGCACTTTTTTGAATATAAAACACTTTTTAATGTTCTCCTGGTATTACTGGTTTTAACCGGTATTACCGTGGGGGCATCTTTTGTTGATCTGGGTAGCCTGAATGTCTGGATTGCCCTTATCATTGCATCCATTAAGGCCAGCTTTGTCCTGCTTTTTTTTATGCACATGAAATATGAAGGAAGGGTATTGGTCTTTTCCTTTCTTGGAACCATTTTTTTTCTTGGCATCATGATCAGTTTTACATTCTGGGACGTTGCATTCAGATGAGGTAAAAAATGAATGATATTGTAAATCCGGTTACCCTGGTTGACAGATCCTTTTATTTTATAATTGGTTTTTCCTTTATTTTTCTGTTTGCCATCACCCTTGTGATGATATGGTTTGTTATCCGGTACAGGCGAAGCAAGCATCCGATTCCAGCAGATATCAGGGGGAACCTTTTGCTTGAAACCGTCTGGATTGTGCTTCCCACATTTATTGCAATTTCCATGTTTATATCCGGGTGGAAATCTTATACAGGCCTTAGAAATGTTCCCAAAGGGGCGCTTGAAATAGAAGTAACGGGACAGTCTTTTTCCTGGCTTTTTTATTATCCCAATGAAAAGGAGACTGAAAACGAAATTGTGGTACCGGTGAATAAACCGGTGAAATTGAATATCACCTCGGATGATGTGATCCACAGCCTGTTTATTCCCGCATTCAGGGTCAAAATAGATGCGGTGAAGGGTATCAAGACCTATGCCTGGTTTTTACCGGAAAAAGAGGGCGAGTATTTTTTTCAGTGTTCTGAGTTTTGCGGCAGCGGCCATGCCGATATGACAGGAGTGGTACGGGTGGTTTCTCAAAAAGAGTATGATGAATGGGTAAACAACGATGATGAATGGTAACAAAATAGGTCTTTCCCAGGCCGATGCCCTGAGTACCGCCTGTGCCTTGAAAGATTACCTGGAGATATTCAAAGTACACCTATGTCTTTACATCGGTCTTTCAGCCATTTTCGGTCATGTAATGGCCCGGCAGACTTTTTCTTTTGAGTCTCTTTTTCTGGGATTTTTTGTGATGGTTCTGGCTTGCGGTGCTGCAGTCCTCAACAATATCCAGGATAGAGAATATGATTCTTTTTTTCTTCGAACATGCAACAGAAGTCTTCCTCAAGAAAGAGTCCCCATCTTCCATGCAAAAATGATTGCCATGCTGATGATCGGCTGCGGACTTTCAGGACTGCTGTTTGCCACAGGAGTGGTTCCTTTTTTTTGTGGAATGGTGGCTGTGATATGCTACAATGCACTTTATACGCCATTAAAAAAACAGACCTTACTGGCCATTGTTCCCGGTACCTTAAGCGGTATGCTTCCGCCGTTAATTGGATGGGCAGGCACAGAAAAGGCCATGTCTGACCCCGATATATTAATGATAATGATCATTTTTGGCTTATGGCAGGTCCCCCACTTTTTTATCCTCCTGTTAAAAACAAAGAAAGGGAAATCCGACAAACCCGGTTTGGACAGGCTCCCCTGTTTTTCAACCCTGTTTTCCAAAAATGAAATGAAATTGCA
>QMMT01000031.1 GCA_003647385.1 Deltaproteobacteria bacterium | reverse complement strand
CGCTTATACAATGGCTAATGAAACATTTAGCAACGGCAATCAAATGTTTGTAGTTGTCCTTGAACCGGGAGACATAATTGTTTTAAATATACCGAAAATATTGATGAAGCATTTAAGGCTTATTCATCGGGAAACAAGCGACAAGGTTAAATCATGAATACGAATGAAAAAATTGATTATATCAGACAATTGATGAAAGCCGGCAATATTGCCGCAATTATTATTCCAAGTGATGACCCCCATGGAAGTGAATATGTTGCCGAATACTGGCAGGCAAGAAAGTGGATTACCGGATTTTCAGGTTCTGCCGGGACAGCAGTTATTACCCGGGAGCATGCGATTTTATGGACGGATTTCAGATACTATATCCAGGCTGAAAAGCAGATCGTAGGCTCCGGGTTTGAATTATATAAAATGGGGGAGCCGGATGTCCCGACATTTCAAAAATGGCTGACAGATCTGCTGAAGCCTGGAGACACTATTGGCATTGATGCAAATGTGTTCAGTATGGCCAATGTAAAAAAGTATAAAACTCAATTTGAGGACAAAGGGCTTTTACTGGACACAGCTGTCGATTATATCAGCGGACTATGGATCGATAGACCGAAAATGCCTATGTCGTCTGCATTTTTCCTGTTAGAAAAATATGCCGGTGAAAGCAGGAAGGATAAAATTAAGAAAATCCGCAGGCAGATGGATACGTTGGATGTATCCTATCATTTGATGTCAACCCTTGATGATATCGCCTGGATCTTGAATCTTCGGGGACAAGATGTTCATACAAATCCTGTTAATATTGCATTTGTATTGATTGCTCCTAAAAAGGTATGGTTGTTTATAAATAAAAAAAAGGTGAATAAAGGTCTTGAAAAAGAGTTGAACCGGGATGGCATAGAGGTCGCGGAATATGAAGATGTCTATACGGCATTATTAAAAATTCAGGATGGCAAAGCCATTCTGGTTGATCCTGAAAATACCAATTACAGGCTTTACCGGTCCATCAATAAAAAATGTAAGGTTGTTGAAAAACCCAATCCCGCCATTGCGCTGAAGGCCATAAAAAATGATATGCAAATCAAACATTTAAGGCAGACAGCTATAAAGGATGGCATAGCAGTTGTTAATTTTCTTTTCTGGCTTGAGCATCAGGATGAAACAGTTCAGATCAGTGAGACGTCTGTGGCTGATAAACTCTATGCTTTTCGAAAAGATCAGACGTTATTTGTTGATAATAGTTTTGATCCCATTATGGCCTATCAGGATCATTCCGCCATGTGTCATTATTCAGCCACAGGAGAAACCAATGCAGCCATTGGTAGCACCGGGATGTTTTTGACCGATTCAGGGGGTAATTATCTTACCGGTACCACAGATATCACCCGAACTATTTGCCGGGGGGAGCCGTCAGAACAGGAAATAAGAGATTACACCCTGGTGCTTAAAGGACATATTTCCGTGGCTACTGCGCTGTTCCCCATGGGCACCAAAGGCTTTCAGATTGATACGCTTTCAAGACAGTATCTGTGGAGCGAGGGAATGGATTTCGGCCATGGCACAGGGCATGGCGTGGGGTTTTTTTTATGTGTCCATGAAGGCCCGGCCCGGATAAGTCCTCACCCGATTGATGTAAAACTTGAAAAAGGCATGTTGCTGACCGATGAGCCAGGTGTTTACAGGGAAGGGGCCTACGGTATAAGGTTGGAAAATATGATCCTTGTGGATGAAGCTTTTGAAAATGAATTTGGGATATTCATGAAATTTGAGCCCATGACATATTGTCATTTTGAAAGAGATTTAATGGATAAAAAAATCTTGTCTGAAAAAGAAAAAGATTGGATTAACGCCTATCATGCCAAGGTATATGAAAAGCTGTCCCCTATTTTGGATCAGGATGTTGCATCATGGCTAAAGGAAAAAACCCAACCGTTATAAAGAGAAGGCATAACAGACCAAAAATATATTTTACCGGCTTTTGAACTTGTATCCAACACCTGTGATTGTAACGATTAAATCCGGCGTCTCAGGGGTTTGCTCTATCTTTTTTCGTAATCGCTGAATATGGACATCCAATGCCCTGCTTTGGGAATAGAGTTGTGAATCCCACCAGATCTGTTTTTCTATAAAATCTCTTGACAGGCTCTTGTCGGGATGGGAGACAAATAATTCCAGAAGTTGAAATTCGGTTTTTGTCAGTTTTACGATCTGTCCTCTGATAGAGATCTGTCTTTTTTTATAATTTATTTCAAGGTGCCCGAATGCCTGCTTTTCCTTTACAAGCGATCTGTCAACCCGGCTGAAAATAGCCGTAATTCTTGCTGAAAGCTCCAGGTATTCAAAGGGTTTGACAATATAATCATCCGCACCGCTTTTAAGCCCTAAAACTTTATCTGACAGGGTGTCCCGGGCTGTAAGCATGATAATGGGAACATCAAAGGATTTTCTTAGGATTTCACAAATTAAGATGCCGTCCATATCCGGCAGGTTCAGATCAAGCAGGATCAGATCCGGCTGTCCTGTCCTGGCCATTTCGATACCCTGTCTGCCAAGATGGGAGGAAATAACCCCATATCCGTCAAGGGTTAAATTGCCTTTAATGGTCTGGACAATATCTTTGTCATCATCAATAATTAAAATGGTTTTAAACGGTTCAGCCATACTCTTGTCATCCTTTGGGAAGGGTAATAAAAAATGTGCTGGAAGATCCTTTTTTACTCTCAACACTGATACTGCCGTTGTGGGCAGTGACAATGGCTTTGGATATGGCCAGTCCCATGCCTGCTCCCTGATTCTTTATGTTTAATCCAGTCGTGGCAGTGTAAAATTTTTTAAAGATAGTTTCAAGGTTTTCCTTTGGGACACCGGGCCCCTGGTCTTTAATGGATATTTGAATGTGATCATTTACAGGCGTGACCCGTATCGTAATCTGGGCCTTTAGGTTTGAAAATTTAATGGCATTATCCAGCAGATTGACAAGAACCTGTTCCATTCGCTCAAGATCAATTACAGCATAGAGATGTTCGGGGCAGTCCGACAAAATAGTTATTTTTTTTTGCAGGGTGATGGGGCTCATGATATCAATGACCTCTTTGACAAGCTGTGAAATATCCTGACGCTCAAATTCCCACTCAATGGTCCCTGCTTCAAGCTTGGTGAAATCAAAAAGGTTTGAGATCAGCCGGGTAAGCCTTGCAATATTTTTTTCAATGATCTGGATAAACTCAAGATGATCCGGATCGGTCAGTGTCCTTTCAAGATAATTTATACTGCCTTTGACAGCAGTTAAAGGGGTCCTGAGTTCATGGGACATATTGGCAAGAAAGTCTGTTTTAAGCTTATCAAGTCTTAATAGTTCGTTGTTGGCAAGAGCAAGATCCTTTGTCGCCGTTGCCACCTTTTCTTCCAGGTTTTCCTGATTGTGCATCAGGCTCTCAGCCATGATGTTGAAGCTGTTTCCCAGTTTTTCAAGTTCATCATTTGTATGAAGAGATGCCCGTGCATTCAGATTTCCTGTGGAGAGCTGTCGACTTTTTTCTTCCAGTTCATTGATTGGCTTTAAAACAAGGGTATGGATAAGAAAAACCAGTACAGCAATGGTTACAAGGGTAATACAGAGTCCGGCACCTGCCAGCAGCCATATATTTTTTCTTAACGTCTGTTTTATATTTTGATAGGGAATGGTTACCCTTAACCCGCCGATGATACTTGTTCCCTGCTTGATTTTCCGGGCGTGGCATTTTATGCACCCTTTTGTGTTGTAAAGTGGAATCATATAATTAAACGCCTGGCTTGTGAATTGATAATATTCTGTTGTTTTGTTTGTTGTAAAGCTGTTTAAAGCTGTCTTTTCAAAACGATTCGGACTATTTGCCATATTGATGGGCCGTAAGGAGGAGAGCCTGAACTGGTATGATTTTTTTTCAAAGGAATATTGAGACAGTTTCTGGGTAACCATTGACGGAGTGAAAAGCTGGTAAGTATCCGACAACATGCAAAGTTGATCTTTCACGGCAAAAGGAATTCCCTGGGCCCCCGGACTTTCAATATTAACAAAAACACCTCCCATACAGTCTGTTATCCATTGGCGGGTTAGAACAATCTGGTCGGCAATCACTCTTGCTTTTTCAAGGGTTTCCTGTTTGCTCTGGTTGGACAAGCGAAATCCAATCCAGGTAAAAAGAAGACCTAAAATAGGAACAATAATGATAATAACGCCAACAACAAATTTCCTTTTCAACGGGTAACTTATTTTCTCTGAGATATTTTTTTCGTTCTGCATGATGATCACCCTGCTAAATTCATCTTGTGTATGGCTTCTATTTGTAACCTTTTAAGTTAGATATAAAATGATTTGATGAAAATATCCATATAAAAAGATGGCATGGTTCTTGATAGACTATTAATAGTTTATTAAACTTAGGTAGACAGTGTATCATGTGAAACAGATATCACTATAATAATTTGTTAAAAAGAAGGAGAAAAATTATGATTAGCTGGCTGTGTAGTAAATGTGGGTATACCCTTGATGCTGAGGCCCCACCCGAAGAGTGTCCGTCCTGCAAAAGTGACTGTTCTTTTGTCGATAACTCCTGTTATACGCCTGACTGTGCAGGAACACCAAATGACCCTCAGATAAAGGGAGAGGGATAAAAAACATATCAGTTTGGATCGATTAAGATGATTGTGAGACAGAATTGTGTTATTAGGATTATGATACAAGAATATGAAAATACGAAAAATTATCAACAGAAAAGAAAATAAAAGAGGAGTTTTAAGATGGCAGAACCCAAAGACATGTATCAATGTCAGACAGTGAACTGCGGTTATATTTATAACCCTGATAAAGGTGACAGAAAAGGAAAAATTGCAAAAGGCACAAAATTTGAAGATTTGCCCGAGGATTGGAAATGTCCTATTTGCGGTGCCAGTACTAAAGCATTTAAATCACTGGGTTAGTTAGTGTTTGAACGAAAATTCACTCATCTGCTTCGTTGCTGCAAAAAGTTGAAATCCTCATGTACTACAGTACACTCTGGTTTCAAAATTTTTTGCGCCTCGCATATGAGCAATTTTTCATCCAAACACAGGTTTTCGGTCAGACACTAGTTAGGGAATGAGAAAAAGGAGATGACGTTATGAAATGGATGCAGTTTTTTACACCGGCCAAATCAATGGATTTTAAGGAAACAAAAAGCTATATCTTACAACATCCGGGAGATGAGATTACGATCCTGGATGTCAGACAACCCTCGGAATATCAGGAGAGCCATATCCCGGGGGCTACGCTGATTCCTTTGCCCCAGCTTTCCGACAGGCTTTTGGACCTTGATCCTGAAAAACCAACCCTGGTTTACTGAGCCGTTGGCGGACGCAGCCGTGTTGCTGCGCAGATGCTGGCAGGAAAAGGGTTTAAAAAGGTGTTTAATGTCACAGGCGGGATAAAGGCATGGCATGCCGAAATAGCCATTGGTTCCCAGGATCTTGGAATGGATCTTTTCAGCGGCAAAGAGGAACCCCTGGATGTGTTAAAGGTGGCCTATTCGCTTGAACAGGGATTGCGTGAATTCTACCTTGTTATGGGAAAAGAAGCGAAAAATGAAAAAGTAAAGGACCTTTTTGCAAAATTATCCGAAATTGAAGTGAAACATCAGATGTCTATATATCTTGCGTACAATGACATTAGCGATGAGGAGCTTAGTAAAGATGCGTTTGAGAAAATGGTCGAAATAAAGGCATTGGAAGGGGGACTTTCCACCCGGGAATATCTTGATCTTTTCAATCCTGATTTGAATTCTGAAATCGATGTAATATCTCTTGCCATGTCAATAGAAGCCCAGGCTCTGGATCTTTACCAGAGGGTCTCCTCAAAAGTTAAGAACCCGCAATCAAGGGGTATTATCAATAAGATTGGCGATGAAGAAAAGGTGCATCTTGAGAGCCTGGGTAAGCTTTTGGACAATCTTTAACTTTAAAGGTCACACATGAAAAGAGAGGGTAAAATGAGAAAGCATCTTGTGCTTGTGGGGGGCGGTCATGCTCACATGATGACCCTTGAAAATATCAGCAAATTTGTTGAAAAAGGGTTTAAAGTGACCGTGATTGGCCCTTCTTTTTACCACTATTATTCCGGTATGGGTCCCGGGATGCTGGGCGGGACATACACGCCTTCCGATATCCGGTTTGCCACAAGAGATGTGGTTCAAAAACAAGGCGGCATTTTTGTAAAAGATAAAGTTGAAAGGATTGATCCTGACAAAAAAGAGATTTATACCAAAACAGGACACACATTTACCTATGATGTACTCTCTTTTAATGCAGGCAGCTATGTTCCCATGCAGGCAGCTTCCGGAGGCCCAGAGGATCAGGGCAATATCTATTCAGTAAAGCCTATTGAAAAATTAATGGAGGCCGCAGATAAACTAAAAGTCCTGTTTGAACAAAAAAAGCTGATAGTCAGTATTGTAGGGGGCGGTCCTTCGTCTGCCGAAGTGGCCGGAAATGTCTGGCAACTGGCAAAAAAAGGAACCAGGCAGATGCCTGAAATCCATATTTTTGCCGGCAAAAAATTTATGGCAAAATTTCCCGAAAATATTAGATCAAGAGTGCTTTCCTCCCTTAAAAAGAGAGGGATTAAAATCAATGAAGGCGGCTATGTAAAAGAGATTAAGCCCGATGAAATCTGTCTTGAATCCGGTGAAACATTTGCTACGGATTTTATTTTCATGGCTCTGGGTGTCAGGCCTTCCACCATTTTTGAAGCATCAGGCCTGCCCGTCGGGCCGGATAAAGGACTTTTAGTGAATAAATACCTCCAGTCTGTAGCATATCCGGACATATTCGGTGGCGGTGACTGTATTTATTTTAAGGATCAGCCCCTGGATAAGGTCGGTGTCTATGCAGTCCGGGAAAATCCAATCCTCCTGCACAACCTTTTGGCAAGCCTTGAAGGAGAAGATCTTGAAATGTTTGATCCCGGACCTGAATATCTTTTGATTTTCAATATCGGTGGCGGACTTGGAGTGTTCAAGAAAAAAGGGCTGGTATTTGGCGGTAAAATGGCTTTTATGATTAAAGACTATATTGATCGTAAATTTATGAAGAAATTTCAAGCCATTGAAAAAGAGTTACAGGGGTAGATGCAAATGAAAAAAAGTCCGGGATTTAAAATCGTACTATTGCTGGTTATCGTAAGTTTAATCGGGATGTTTTTTTTGTTGGACCTGGAGCAGTATTTTTCCCTTGGCAACCTTAAAAATGAACTGGCTGCTTTTAAAGAATATTATATGCAGCATAAGGCCTGGACCATGATGATTTACATGGTCGTCTATATTCTCATGGCAGCATTGTCCCTGCCCGGAGCTGCTATTATGACCCTGGCCGGGGGCGCATTGTTCGGACTTTTTTACGGAGTTATTCTTGTCTCTTTTGCCAGCACCATAGGCGCAACCTTGGCTTTTTTATTTTCTCGCTATCTGTTTAAGGACTGGGTGCAAAACAAATTTTCTTCAAAGCTTTCCGCCATTAATAAAGGGATAGAAAAAGAAGGCGGATTTTACCTGTTTACCCTAAGGCTTGTGCCGGTATTTCCATTTTTTGTCATCAATCTTGTTATGGGATTGACCCCCATTCGTACCATGGTCTTTTATCTTGTCAGTCAGGTGGGAATGCTGCCGGGAACCATTGTATTTATCAATGCCGGAACCATGCTGGCTAAAATAGAATCAGCCAGCACGATTTTATCTGTGAATCTTATTTTTTCTTTTGCTTTATTGGGTATTTTCCCGATTATTGCAAAACGGTTTACATCTTATATAAGACAGCAGAAAGTATTTTCTAAATTTTCAAAGCCGGGATCCTACGATTATAACCTTGTTGTGATTGGTGCCGGGTCGGCAGGGCTTGTGGCATCTTTGATTGCAGCGGCGGTTAATGCAAAAGTGGCTTTGATTGAAGAACATAAAATGGGGGGAGACTGCCTGAATACAGGCTGCGTTCCCAGCAAGGCGCTGATAGCCAGTGCCAAACTTGCCTCCTATGCCAAAAGAGCAAAAGAATTCGGATTTGACAGGGCCTCCATTGATTTTGATTTTGCAACGGTTATGGAACGGATTCAATCTATTATTAAAAAAGTTGCACCCCATGATTCTGTCGAACGATTCACAGGGATGGGGGTGGATTGTATAAAAGGCCGGGCAAACATTGTATCCCCTTTTGAAGTGAAGGTGAACGATAAAATTTTAAGCACAAGAAATATTATTGTGGCCACGGGCGCAAAACCAATGGTTCCTGATTTGCGGGGGCTGGATCAGATAAAGTATCTCACCTCAGACACTGTCTGGGATATCAGAACTCTGCCCAAAAACCTGGTGGTATTGGGTGCAGGCCCCATTGGGTGTGAACTTGCCCAGGGATTTTCAAGACTGGGATCAAATGTCACCCTTGTCCAGCGAGGCTCTCAGATAATGAAAAAAGAAGATCCTGACGCAGCCCAGATGGTTTTAAAACGGTTTCGGTCAGAAGGGATAACGGTTCTTTTAGAACATTCAGCCAAAGAGATTGAAGTTTTAAAAGAAGAAAAACAACTGGTTTGTGATCATGATGGACAACAAATCAGGATAAAATTTGATGAAATTTTGATTGCTCTGGGAAGAACCCCGAATGTTAAAGGGTTTGGCCTTGAAGGGCTGGGAGTTGAACTCGGCGCAAGCCGGCATATTGAAACCAATGAGTTTTTACAGACCAATTTTCCCAATATTTATTGCAGCGGAGATGTCCATGGCCGGTTTCAATTTACCCATACGGCTGCCCATGAAGCGTGGTATTCTTCTGTAAATGCTCTTTTTGGAAAATTTAAGAAATTCAGTGTGGATTACACTACCATCCCGTGGGCCACTTATACTGATCCGGAGGTAGCAAGAGTTGGCTTGAATGAATCAGATGCAAGGCTTGCCGGTATTGATCATGAAATGGTCAAATATGGTATTGATGACCTTGACCGGGCCATAGCAGACTCTGAAGATCATGGATTTGTAAAGGTTTTGACTGTGCCGGGGAAAGATAAAATACTGGGCGTTACCATTGTAGGCAATCATGCTGCTGATGTAATTGCAGAATTTGTCCTTGCAATGAAGCATGGAATAGGGTTAAACAAGATTCTAGGAACGATTCATATTTATCCGACCATGGCGGAAGCCAACAAGTATGCAGCCGGGTTGTGGAAGAAAAATCATGCCCCCAAAAAATTACTGGCATGGATTAAGAAATATCACACCTGGATGCGGAAATAAGCAAGCTGTATGATATAAATAAATTATTTTAAAGGAGAGAAAAATCAAATGAAAGTAACCATTACAAAACAGTGCATGGGTGACAGAAACTGCAACGAACTTTGCCCGGAAATTTTTGAGTATGACGAAGATAAATTAATATCCACCATTAAAATGGATGAAATCCCTGAACATCTTAAAGACGTTGTTCGTAAAGCTGCAGATGAATGCGGTGCAGATGCCATTATTATTGAAGAATAAAAAAGAAGGTGCATATGGTTAAGTTCAGGGAAAGCCGGACAGCGATTAATCTTCATACCGCTTTTGCGGCAGAAACCCAGGCCAGAACACGGTATGATTTCTTTGCAGACAAAGCCCGGGATGATGGGTATATCCAGATTGCAAAAATATTTAACGAGACTGCAGACCAGGAATTTGAGCATGCTCTGCGGTTTTTTAAATTTTTTAACGGAGGAGAGCTTGAAATTAAATGGGTCTTTCCCACGGGTGTAATCAAGGATACCCGTGCCAATCTTCTTTCGGCAGCAGCTCTGGAAAAATATGTCAGTGAAGACATGTATGAAAAGTTTGCAAAGATAGCAAAGCAAGAAGGATTTGAAAGAGCAGAAGATACGTTTAATAATATTATTGTAGCTGAAAAGCATCATGAAAAGCTCTATCTTGAGCTGGCCGAGAATATTGCAAAAGACAACGTTTTTAAAAAAGATGAAGAAAAAGTCTGGCGCTGCTTGAGCTGCGGATACCTTCATACCGGGAAAGCTGCACCTGAAAAGTGTCCGGCCTGTGTAAAACCTACCGGGTATTTTGAATTACTTTTTAAAAACTGGTAAAATCTATTTGACACAACAAACGAGACACTTATGACTCGTTTGTTGTGTCTCATAACTATGCCATATGTTTTATTGGCCTCCCCTCTGCTAAATCCCAAGACAAGAAAGTCCTTTGTTTAAAGCATTTTTAATGAAAATAATAATACCGGCACGCAACTTGCTCTGTTTATTTTTAACGATTGCTTAACAAAGAAAAACATTGGAGGCATATATGGATTTTCGTGAGATAAAAAGTGACTATAATCTGCTGAATTCTGTGGACTGGGAAATGACGCCTGAAGAGGCTATTGCACTTCATCTTGAATGGGGACCCTTAAGATCACAGGCCTATTATAACTCAAGAGATAACGATAATGAGACGGTGTATTTTGTCATTAATACATGGAAAAGGCCTCCCATCTTAACCCTGGTCAGAAGAAGAGGATTCGACTCCGAAGAGCTTGGAGATTTCAGGCTTCCACAAAAACTTGAAACAGAGTTTATGAAAGGAATCGGTCAGTATAAAGGTGTATATGCAGTTGAAGGAAACGTAAGAGACTGGCTCAAAAAGGAACTTGAAGTGTAAGAAAGTTCCATTGCCAGATATTCGGGGCAGAAATATTATCCCCTCCCATATTTCTGCACCGAATATATTTTATTTATTTTTAT
>QMMT01000030.1 GCA_003647385.1 Deltaproteobacteria bacterium | reverse complement strand
TTCATAGTGTCTTCAATCACTTTGATTTTTTTCGCAAGATGGTTAAGGCTCACATTTTTTTTAGCTTCATTTATGGAAACCGGATCAATTTCGTAGGCCTTGCATGATGAAAGGCCTGAAAGGCACATGGCCATAGCGAGAACAGCAGAACCGGTTCCAATGTCCGCCCCTGTCAGGCTTTGTTCGCAATCAAGCATCTGTTTTTCAAAAAAACAAAAATCAATGGCGGCAAGACATAGCTGTGTCGTAGGGTGCTGACCAGAACCAAAAGAGATGCCCGGCTCAATCACCAGTTCGATTTTTTCTTGGTCAATTTTATCCTGAACAATTTTGCGATTCTGGTTTGATCGGTCTCCATATCCCGGAGGCTTGAGAATAAAATTTTTTGTAATTAAGACGGGTTTTAAAAAACTTTGTTCCACATAGGTGGCACCGTAAAGATAATGATAGGTCAATTCCTGTTCGTCAATTAGCTTTTGTAACATCCTTTTGGCCTGAAAAGTTGAGACAAAAAATCGTTTTTTAATTTCCTTTATAAAGGCTTGTGCCGTCAGTTTAACGTCAGATCGAAAAAGAATATTTAAGACATCTTTTTTGTCCGCTTTACTGTCAGAGGGATTCATGACCTTCTTTTTTTAAGAGGTCCGCATAAAAGCAGGCAAACTCAAACATTCCTCGAATCTTTTCTTCATCATTGATGATGCCAAGGCACATTTCAAAGGCGCCCTGGGCGAAACTATTTGAGTATTCATCATGATCAATCCGGGAAAGGAACTCCCTAATTAACATCTGGGAGGTTCGCTTGGTTTTATCTTTTCTGATATCAATAGGATCCTTTGGTTCCTGAAACGGGTTCCAGTCTTCATATCCTTTTTTGAGGATCTGCTTTTGTCCTCTTTTTCCCATGGCATCAAAAATGGCTTTTTTCTTCTCTTCAATGTCTTCGGGGGTAAATTTATCATCCATCTTTTTTGACTCCCAGGTACCCTTCATTAAAATCTGTGAGCATGGCCATTGAGACCGGAATCAACATTTCATGCATTCTTATTTTTTCAGAATTGATGTCTTTCACCAATTGGGCTGAAAGAAGCTGAAGCTGGGTATAAATTTTATCCATGTTCAATGTCGGATAAGCATCTCCCTGTTTGAAATTCGTCCGGCCACAGATATGGCTCACACCGGCTGTGGATGTCGGAATTCCATAAACCCTGCAGGTAATAGGCCGGTGATCATACATAACACAGAGGTTGTCCTCACCCAGTAGCGGACACCGGACTCTTTCCTGTGACATCTTTCCGATAATTTCCAGCTCATCGGCACCCTTTCTAACCTTTTTGTAGGCATCACGTTTCATCTTTACAAGGACGCGATCTGTTTTATCGGCTATTTCAATGAAATCGTTTTTTTCTTTACCAGTGAATGTTTTTAAAAATTTATCGTTTAAATAGAGTGCTTCGATAAGTGTCAGGTCAAAGATTGCATAACAACAGTCTGAACATTTTTCCCGGCAGAACACTTCTTTGGGAAATTCTTTTTTTACCCGCTCAAACACGGCATCCACCATTTGGACCAATGCTTCATATTTAACAAAATGTTCTTTTAAATCCATAATATTTATCCTTTTTTCGGTAACACACTATTTACCAATGCAAAAGTTATTAAAAATACTGTCCAGTATATCTAAAGAGGCGGTTTCTCCTGTAATTGTTCCAAGAGAATCAATACTATGTTTAATATCAATTGCCAGCGTTTCTTCTTCGGCTCTTTGTGCCAACCCTGTTTTTACCAATTTCAGGCTCTCAACAGCCTGTTCAAGCGCTTTTTTATGCCGTAAATTTGGAACAACCGATGACTTTTCCATATCCAGGTGGGCAATACAGATATTCACTATTTTCTGTTTTAACTCTGTGATCCCTATGTTTAACAAAGCGGATATTTCAACTTTAGGAATGTGTTGATATGTTTCTGAAAGTTTTGGCAGATCACCTTCATCCAGATCAATTTTATTAATCACAAAAATAGCTTTCCCTTCTGACTGATATTCCAGGGGCACTACTTTTTCAAATTCCATGTCTGTAAACCGTGTGCCCGGCTCTTTTAAAAACAACACAAGATCTGACCTGGTAATGTGATCCTTGGCCTTTTCAATACCGATAATTTCCACAAGGTCATCGGTCTGGTGGATGCCGGCTGTATCGGTTATCACAAAGGGTATGCCATCGATATTCAATCCTTCCTCAATGGGATCTCTCGTCGTTCCCGGGACAGCCGTTACAATAGATCTGTCCTGTTCAAGCAGCCGGTTCATCAGGCTTGATTTCCCCACATTTGGTGCGCCGCCGATAGTGACCCTTATACCTTCCTTTAAAAAACAGGCATCATCATGCTGTCGGATGAATTCGGTGCATTTTCCCAGCACATCATCAATCAAACCCATCTCTTTTGGGGAAGGTTCAAAGGGTTCAACATCATCAGGAAAATCAATATTGACTTCCAGCAGGGCCAGAAAATGAATTAATTTTTCCCTTAAGTCCTGAATCTCATTCTTAAATGTCCCAAGGTTCTGAGATGCAGCAAATTTCAGTGAACTTGCAGTTTTTGCATTGATAATATCGGCGACTGCTTCTGCCTGGGTGAGATCAATCCTCCCATTTAAAAAGGCTCGTTTTGTAAATTCTCCCGGTTCGGAAAGTCTTGCTCCCAGGGAAAGAATTTCATCAAGAATGGTTCTTAAAACAATGGTGCCGGCATGGGCCTGAATTTCCACGACATCCTGGGCCGTATAAGAGCGAGGTCCCTTCATGGGAATCAGTAAAACCTCGTCAATGATATCCCTGGTTTCAGGTTCAAAGATATATCCATGATAGATCTTATGAGATTCTAAGATTGAACTGCCTTCAGGCCTGTTTTTTCTTTTTGAAAAAAGCGTTGATGCTATATCAAAGGCTTTAGACCCCGATATCCGTATGACACCAATACCGCCACTTCCAAAGGGAGTTGCTATTGCGGCGATTGTATCATTCATGATGATTTATCTTTTAGACCGTCTTTTCCCCCTGAAGGAATTTTTCTTTTTGGGAAAAATAACAAGCCTTCTGTAGTACCCGTCCCCCATACTCTGGGTCCTGACTTTGTTGTCATCTTTTAATGCCAGATGTACAATGCGCCTGTCCTGTGCACTCATCTGATTGATGGTTGCAGGCCGCCCTGTTTTTTTAGCCTTATCCGCCATTTTAAATGCCAGATGGCGAAGATTGGATTTGCGGGTTTCCATATATCCTTCGATATCCACCTTGACCCTGACCCTGGCTTCACTTTTTCTGTTGATAATTTTATCGGTCAAGAACTGCATGGCGTCAAGTGTCTGACCCTTTCTACCAATCAGAATACCGGCATTACCCCCTTCAATAGTTAAAGTCAGCCTGTCTTTTTCAGTACGGGCACTCACTTTAGCATCATCCGTGATCAGGTCTGCCATTTTCTGCAATGCTTCATTGCCAAGTACAATAGAGTCTTCAGACACATCAACCGGCTCGGGTGCTTCAAAGGATTTAACTTCTTTTTTTGGGGGCTCTTCTAATCTTGTCTCTTCACCAAATGCCTCATCCACAATAGACTTGATTCCTTCAAGTTCTGTTTGGGATGCGCTTTTATTATCAGGATTATTTACTCTGATTTTGGCATCTTTTCTGCCGACAATTCCAAAAATTCCTGAAGTACCTTCTGAAATCACGTCATATTTTATTTCATCTTTTGAAAGTGTTAATGCTTCACAGGCATTTTTGATAGCGATATCTACATCTTTTCCGCTGAATTCTAAAGTTTGTCCCATAGTATCTCCTTGCTATTTACGCGAATTTCTTCTGAATATAATACTGCTGTCCCATGGATATAAGATTGTTCACAAACATGTACAGAACCAATCCTGCCGGGAAATTAATAAATAATACGGTCATGAATATCGGCATCAACATCATCATTTTGGCCTGCATGGGATCTCCTGTAGTCGGAGTCATTTTCTGCTGCAACAAGAATGATGCACCCATAAGAAGCGTCAGCATGGGGATGCCATAGGGCTTCTGCATCATTGGAATTGCAAAATTCAAATCAAACAGTCTGTCCGGGGCAGACAAATCAGATATCCATCCAAAAAAGGGTGCATGCCTCAATTCAATGGCCTGGTAGAGCATTCTGTAAAGTGCAAAGAAAATAGGCATTTGAACCACCATGGGCAGGCAGCCGGAGGCTGGATTGACTTTATAGGTTTTATAAAGCGCCATCACCTCTTGATTCATTTTCTGCTTATCGTCTTTATATTTTTCCCGGAGTTCCGTCATCAACGGCTGAACTTTCTTCATCTTGTTCATTGACCGGTAACTTTTGGTTCCAAGGGGCCAGAAAATCAATTTAATAAAAATTGTCAAAAGAATAATAGCCACGCCATAATTGGGGATCACCCCGTGAATGGTATTCATGACAATTAGAAGCGGTTTGGCAATCACATTAAAAAACCCAAAATTAATTGCATTTTTAAGGCTGTTGTCATAGTGACCAAATACTTTCAGACTTTTGGGGCCCATATAGAAGGTAAAGGCATAATCCGCCTGTTTACCCGGGTCCAGTCGATCCATCTTCTGAATGTAGCTACTGGTAACAATATCATTGACAAAGGAAAGCTTTAATTTTGTATCGGTGGTATTTATACTCTCTGCTTTTTGGGGCATAACGGCTGTCAAAAAATATTGTTCTGTAAATCCTGACCAGTCAATTTTCCCCAAATAGGTATCCTGCTCTTTGATCTTCTTGGGTTTAATGGCTTTATATTTATTGTCAATGGAAGCCATGGGTCCTACAAACGCAAACCGGGATTGTTTTTTTACCACATCATCATAAAATCCGGGTGTGGAAATTACCAGAGAATCGTTTAAAGCCATGGCAGAACCATTTTGAAAAACAATATCACAATCAATTAAGTATGAATCTGCCTTAAAGGTGAAAATCTTTTTTACCACAATTCCTTGAGGGGTTTCAAAAATAAATTCAATTGTTTTTTCACCTTGAGAAACCAAGGTTTCATCCGCATCGATTTTTGCTGTATACACCGCATCTTTTAATCCCGGCACAGATTTCTCCTCAAGGCCAAGCAATATGGTTCCCGATACAAGCTGCTTTGGTACCAATTGTTTTAAGGGAGAGTCTTTTTTGTTTGTTTCTCTATACCTTTTAAGTTCAAAACCTTTAACAGCAGCACCATACTCAGAAATAGCAATATTATACAAAGGTGTTGATACGGATATGGTTCGATACTCTTTTCTCTGCGGTTTAACCACTTGAGGCGGCGCAGCGGTTTTTGCGGTATTTTGTTCCGCTTTATATTCGGTAACATTTGAACGCTTATCCTGAGCCTGCGGCTGCTCTGTAGTCTGGTTTTGAACTTGCTGAGGTTGATTATTCGGCTCCGGCGGCTTTACAAAGAATGTCTGATATCCTACAAGGACTACCACTGAAAGCACTACGGCTAATAATAATCGTTTCTGTTCATCCATTTTCTCTCCTAAACCTTAATAATAATTTGTACGGCACTTCTCTTTAATTAGAAGAGGAAAACAGTATGGCATAAGGGATAAATTATGGGACCGGATCAAACCCTCCTGCATGGAATGGATGACAACGCAGAACTCTTTTTACGGCAAGAGCTGTGCCTTTAAGGCTGCCGTATTTTTCAAGGGCCTCAATGGCATATACCGAACAGGTCGGATAATACCGACAGTTTTGTCCTGTCAGAGGTGAAATAACATATTGATAAATTTTTATAAGTATTAATAATAGTTTCTTCATTATTTATGCTAATGCTATTTTTGAAAAAAGTTTATCAAGCTTCTCAATAATCTGCCCGGTGGATAGCGTTGTCAGGCCTTTTCTTGCAATAATGCTTATATCCATAGGTCCTGAAATATTCTCTTTATTATGTCTGAAATATTCTCTAATAATTCTTTTTATCCTGTTACGCTCTACTGCATTTCCTACTTTTTTTGATACTGTAATGCCAATTCGATTGTTTTGAGCTGTTCCTTTAAGTATATTTGCTATAAAGCAATCTGTATATACCTTTTTTCCCTGTTTCGAAAGTGTTAAAAATTGAGCTCTCTTCAGGAGCCTTACCTTTTTTGGTAAACAAAAGTTACTCAAGCTTCTGACCTTTAGGTTATAAATTCCTTTATTAAACGCTAAGTTTTTTTCTTCCTTTTGCCCTTCTGGCGTTAATTACGCGTCTTCCACCGGGTGTGGACATTCTTTTAAGAAATCCGTGTTTTCTGGTTCTTTTCCGGTTGCTTGGTTGAAATGTTCGTTTCATAACTCTTTTAAATCCTTAACTTAAATTTAGTTTATTTTAAACGTTAATGCTGCAAACCACAACAAACGAAAAACATTATCGCTTTTTTTAAAAAATGTCAAGCATGATGACATGCATATTGATGATTTTTATTCCCGGCAAGCACAGGGGATTTTGACTGGCAGATAGTTGTTGCCAAAGAACAGCGGTCTATAAATGAACAACTTGAAGGTGTTGGGGAAAACTTGGATTCCTTTTTTTTTGTGCTTGTTTTTTTAATATCAGGATCAACATTAAGGATGGCGGAAAAGAGTAATTTTGTATAGGGGTGAAATGGTTTTTTAAAAATTTGAGATGTTGTTCCCTTTTCCACGATTTTTCCAAGATAGATAACTGCCAGCTTCTGGGTAATAAATTCCACCACACTTAAATCATGACTGATAAACATAAACGCGAGATTATATTTATCCTGAAGATCCATCATCAGGTTCAACACCTGGGCCTGGACGGAAACATCAAGAGCGGATACGGATTCATCTGCCACAATCAAAGAAGGTTTTGTGATCAAAGCCCTGGCAATGGCAACCCTCTGCCTTTGGCCACCTGAAAATTCATGGGGATATTTGTCAATATCGCCTGGATTCAACCCCACTTCTTCAAGGATTAATTCCACCTTTTTTTTTCGTTCCCGCCTTGAAATTGATTTTTCCAGCATATCCAATGGTTCAGAAACAATTGAAATAACTTTTTTTCTGGGATTTAACGAACTGTAGGGGTCCTGGAATACCATTTGAAAGTGTTTTCTCAATTGCCTTAATTTGTTTTTAGACGCAGAAAATAAATCAATATCACTGTAATATACTTTTCCAGACGTTGGTTTATCCAACGCCATGACAATCCTGGCCAAAGTGGATTTACCGCATCCTGATTCCCCCACAATACCCAGGCTTTCACCTTTTTCGATCTCCAGATTAATACCATCTAAAGCCCTGTAAACAGGTGCTTTCCCCAATAGATTTTTTTTAGGCAATGGATAATCTTTTACTAAATTTTCAACCCTTACAAGTGACATCTTTACCCCTGATTCCCAATGATTGGATGAAAACACCGGATATGATGATCCAAAGCAATATCAGACTGCATTGGTTCGGATTCCCGGCAAATATCACTTGCAAAACTGCATCGCGGTGTAAAAATACAACCTTTGTGGGCTAATGTTGGGTCCGGTACATTACCCGGAATCGTACTCAGGCGGTTTTTACTCTTATGCTGTGAAGAGCCTGGCTTTGGAATAGCAGCAAACAACCCTTTTGTGTAAGGATGGCTCATATGTTTAAATACGTGTAAAGTCGTCCCCTGCTCCATAACCCTTCCGGCATACATAATCATTACTTTTTGTGTGGTCTGGGCAATGACGCCAAGATCATGGCTGATCATGATCAATGACATACCAAATTTGGCAACAAGATCTTTTATCAATTCCAGAATCTGCTCCTGCACCGTAACATCAAGAGCTGTGGTTGGCTCATCTGCAATCAAAATATCCGGTTTACAGGCAATGGCCATTGCAATCATCACCCTTTGGCGCTGACCTCCGGAAAGCTGGTGGGGATAAAGATTTAAACCAAATCGATCCACGGGCAGACCCACACTGTACAGCAATTGTTCAACCTCGTGCCTGATTTGTGCCTTTTTCATTTTTCTATGAAGGATCAGGCTTTCCGAAATCTGGGCACCGATTGTTTTTACAGGGTTCAATGCTGTCATGGGCTCCTGGAAAATCATGCTGATTTTGTTTCCC
The DNA here is from genome assembly GCA_003647385.1 of Deltaproteobacteria bacterium. Taxonomy (GTDB): domain Bacteria; phylum Desulfobacterota; class Desulfobacteria; order Desulfobacterales; family Desulfobacteraceae; genus Desulfobacula. The sequence continues at coordinate 2,846 of QMMT01000030.1, read as the reverse complement.
CTGATTCTGCACATCTGATCTTCGTTGAGCAGGTTAATATTTTCTCCATTTAAGAGGATCTGTCCGCGTACTTTGAATTTAGGGGAAAGCAAAGATATGATTGCCAATGCGGTAAGGGATTTACCACAGCCTGATTCTCCGACAATACCAAGGCGTTCACCCTTTTCAATGGAAAAATCAACTTCCTTGATGATCTCTATGGGGCCATCAAGGGTATCTAATGTCACACGCAAATTTTCCACCTGGAGCAGCTTCATTTCATTTTACCTGTTTTTTACCTGTTCCTTCTGAGCTTTGGATCCAATACATCTCTTAAGCCATCTCCGAAAAGATTTAATCCAAGGACTGTCAGAGCAATTGCCAATCCCGGATAAATTGCCAGCTGGGGTGCAAAATGTAAAAAAGTCTGGGCTTCATTCAGCATTTTCCCCCAGCTGGCAGCAGGAGGCTGGGTTCCAAGGCCCAGATAACTCAAACCTGCTTCAGCCAGAATACCGATTGCAAACTGAATGGTGGCCTGTACGATCAATACACTTGATGTATTGGGCAGGACATGTTCAAAGGAAATTCGTATTTTAGACTTTCCTGCACTGAGTGCCGCAAGTATAAATTCCTTTTCCCAGATGCTTAATGCACCTCCCCGGGTCACCCTTGCAAAAACAGGGATATTAAAAATTCCAATGGCAATGATTGAATTGATAGCTCCCGGCCCCAGAATTGCTGTAATCATAATCGCCGAAATCAGGGAGGGAAACGCTAACGTAAAATCATTAAACCGCATGATTAACTCATCCACCCATCCTCCCTGGGATGCAGCAATTAAACCAAGGGGTACTCCGATCCCAATGCCGATCCCAATTGCGACAAAAGCGACAATGATTGAATTTTTAGCGCCCATGATCAGCATGGACAAGATATCTCTGCCAAAGTGATCTGTGCCTAATAAATATTGAGTGTTGGGAGTTAAAAGTTTATCGGATATATTGATATCTTCAATGGGATGCGGGCTCCAGACGTAGGACAACAGTGCTATACCGAAAAATACAATGGTGATAAAACCACCCACAACAAAATTTTTGTTTTTTAAACCATGGCCAAGGATTTCAGACAGACGGTTAAACATTTTTCTCTCCGCGTAGCCTTGGATCAATCACTGCATAAAGCATGTCAACAATAAAATTGATAATGATGACCGATCCTGCCAGTAAAATGACCAGATTTTTCACCACAATCAGGTCTCTTTGTGCAATCGCCTGAAAAATCAATCGTCCAATACCCGGCAGGTAAAAGACATTTTCAATAATAATGGTTCCTGCCAGTAAAAAGGAAAACTGCAATCCCATAATCGTTACAACCGGAATCATGGCATTTCTCAAGGCATGCCGCCACAGAGTACGCCTTCGGCTGCTTCCCTTAGCCCGGGCTGTTCTGATATAATCTTCTTTAAGGACTTCCAGCAAAGAAGACCGTGTGACCCGGGTTAAAATAGCGGATTGAGGAAGCGCCAAAGCAATGGTTGGCAATAATAAAGATAATAGCGCCGGAACAATGCCGGCATCCCATCCGGCAAAACCGCCGGCCGGTAAAACACCTAAGAATACTGAAAAAATAATAATAAGCAGTAAAGCAAACCAGAAGTTGGGAATGGCAATACCCAGTTGGGAAAAGATCATCACCAAAAAATCCAGAGGTCTGGTATGATTAGACGCTGCTATAATACCCAAAGGAATCGCAATTAATGTGGAAAGGGTAATCGCTAAAATAGCCAGAGGAAAGCTTAAGATTAATCTTTCTTTTATCAATTCTGAAACTGGGACATCATAGGTATAGCTAATCCCTAAATCGCCCCTGACAAGGTCTCCAAGCCAGGCAAAATACCGGACGGCAACCGGCCTGTCAAGCCCGAGCTCTGCTCTCAAGGCTGCCAGCGTATCTGCCTCGGCATTGATCCCCAGCATTACAGCGGCTGGATCACCCGGTAAAATTTCAAGAACAAAAAAAACAATACTCGAAGCGACCAATAACGTTATCAGCATTGTTATCAGCCGCTTGAATAGAAAAACTTTCATCTATAGTCTATTTTGTCCAGTAGACTTCGGTAAGATCATTCGCCTGAACCGGACTATTTTCCCACAGGCCCATAACATTTTTGTTCCAGACCCCGTGCTTGGCTAACTGGAACATAAAACCATTAACGCAGTCATTGGATATCATGCGTTGTGCATCACCCATTAACTTATACCGCGCACTAACATCTACGGTTGCATCCAATTGAGCCATTAAATCCTGAAATTTTGGATTATCATAGTTAAAATAATAATCTTTGCGGGCATAGATTCCAATATCCATTGGCTCGGTATGAGAGACAATGGTTAGATCATAATCTGTCTTTTTAAATACCTGGTCAAGCCATTGCGCCCACTCAACAGGAACAATCTCAAGCTTAATTCCAATCTTAGCCAATTGTGAGGCAACTATTTCTCCGCCTCTTCTGGCATAACTGGGAGGCGGCAGTTTAATAACCGCTTCAAACCCGTTTGGATAACCAGCTTCGGCTAAAAGTTTTTTTGCTTTTGTGATATCAAATTCAAATAGATTTACCAGATCTACATATGCTGGATGATGAGGGGCAAAATGAGTTCCAATTGGCGTTCCAAAGCCAAACATGGCACCGTCAATGATTGACTTACGATCCAATGCATGGGCAACCGCCTGCCTTACTTTTAATTTGGCAAAAGGCCCGCGTGTATTATTAGTGGATAAGATTGTCTCTCCTTCCGTACTGCCGATCACAACCTTAAATCTGGGGTCTGCCTGGAACTGTGATATGGTTTCAGGTGCCGGGA
>QMMT01000029.1 GCA_003647385.1 Deltaproteobacteria bacterium | reverse complement strand
CTATTTTTTCTAATATCATTAAAGGAATTTTGTTTTTAATCTGGTTGTGAACGTCCTGATCCTGTGATTGATCTGCATAAATAGAGAAAGGAAAGATGGCAATTGTAACATTTGACTCAGCTAATAAATTTTGGCACAAAAAGGAAAATAAGAAAAGTGTAAAAATAAAAACATTTTTTAAAATAGATTTAATCATATTGTTGTTCCTAACTTCCAAATCGAATTAAACAGGAATGATTTTCCCATCCTTTATTGTAACATTTCGTTTCATCATCTGTGCAAATTCATTGTTGTGCGTAACCACAATAACGGTCATACCGAGCTCTTTATTTAATTCATCAATTAATGCGTGGACACTTTTGCTGTTTTTTTGATCAAGATTTCCCGTTGGCTCATCTGCCAGAAGTATATCCGGTTCCATGACCAAAGCCCTTGCCAGAGCCACACGCTGCTGTTCTCCTCCTGAGAGATCTTCAACCCGATGAGAAACTCTTAACAAAAGCCCTACTCTTTCAAGCATATTTATAGCACTTTTTTCAACACTTTTTTTATTTTTACTGGCGATTAACCCAGGCATCATAAGATTTTCCATTGCTGTAAACCCCTGAAGCAGGTAATGAAATTGAAATACAAAACCAATTTTGGAATTCCTGAAACGAGCAAGTTTTTCGTCATTATAAAGGGAAAGATCATCTTTTTGAAAAAAAATTTGTCCGGAATCCGGTTTATCAAGAGTACCAATAAGATTCAATAAAGTGGATTTGCCAATACCAGACGACCCCACAATAGCAATGGTTTCACCCTTAAAAATATTAAAAGAAGTTTCATTTAAAATTTCTATTTTTGATACTTTTGAATGAAAACATCTTGAAACTGATTTAAGAGACATCAAAGGGATTTGTGAATCATCCATATCTTAACGCCTCAACCGGATCCATTTTAGACGCTTTATAGGAAGGATAAATCGTTGACAAAAAACAAATAATAATAGCGCTTACAGCTATGACCAGAACATCAACATATTCAAGTTGAACAGGAAGAGTAGAAAATGGATACGCATCCGGCAACTGGATAAAATCATATCGCTTTAAAACAAAACAAATGACCACGCCGGATATCGTACCGATAAAAGTACCTAGAAGACCAATGATCATGCCTTTAAGCATAAAGATTCTCCTGATGATCTTATTGGTAGCACCCATTGCTTTCAGCACGGCAATGTCCTTGGTTTTTTCCATCACCATCATGATCAAGGCACTGGCAATATTAAATGCAGCCACTAGTATGATCAGGGTTAAAATGATAAACATGGCCGTTTTTTCAAGTTTTAATGCGGAAAAGAGACTTTTATTGATTTCCATCCAGTCCCTTAAATAGAATGGATAGTTTAACACGTCTTTAAGGCTGTCTTTAACTGATTTAACATTAAACGCATTGTCAATCCAGATGCCAATAGCATCAATTTTATTTTTGACATTGGAAAGTTTTTGAGCTTCTCTCAAATGGATATAAGCAAGCGCACTGTCCCATTCAGACATGCCTGAATTAAATGTATCGGTTACAGTAAATTGTTTCATTGAGGGGATATGCCCCATGGGAGAAATAAATCCATTCGGTGACATGAGAATCACCTTGTCTCCTTCTATTACTCCAATAGAGTTAGCCAGAGAGCGCCCTAAAATAATTCCAGGAAGATCGCTATTTGTGCTATCCAACCTTTCTTTTAATTTTTCCGGGCTGAAACCTTTGACAAGACTGAATCCATTGTCAGGATCAATCCCCCGAATCATGACACCGGAAAAAGAATGACTTGACCGAATCATAGCCTGAGCAAATAAAATGGGTGACGCATCTTTAATTTGTCCAACTTTTTTAAGATCAGTCAGGATCTGAGAATATTTGTCAAACTTTCCTGAGTAATTCATAACAAGTATATGAGGTTCAACACCAAGAATTTTTTTTCTAAAATCAGTTTCAGCCCCGCTCATGACGGCAATCACAACCACAAGAGCCATAACACCGACAGTAACACCTGCCACAGAGAGAAATGTAATCAAGGAAATAAATCCTTCTTTTCTCCTTGCCTTAAGGTATTTTCCGGCTATGAATAATTCAAAGGACATCTAATCAGACAGTATTTTTCATGTGGGGAAAAAAAATGACTTCCCGAATTGATGGAGAATCAGTTAACAACATGACAAGGCGGTCAATACCAATACCCTCTCCCGCAGTAGGCGGCATGCCGTATTCGAGGGCCTCTACATACTCGGAATCCATGATATGGGCTTCCGAATTGCCTTCATCCCTTTGTCTTACCTGCATTAAAAATCGATTGTTTTGATCTTCAGGGTCATTGATTTCAGAAAATCCATTGGCAATTTCTCTGCCGGCAATAAATAATTCAAACCGGTCTGTCAGTTCAGGATTGACATCATTCTTTCTGGATAAAGGAGATACTTCCACAGGGTATCCGGTGATAAATGTGGGCTGAATTAATTTGGGTTCAACCAAAATATCGAATAGTTTGGTTAAAATTTTGCCATGACGGTCTTTTTTAGTAATTTGAATATTATTTTTTTTAGCAAAATCAAGCAATAATTGAGTATCACTTATTATTGATGAATCAATTCCCCCTATTTTTGTAAGAGAATCAATCATGGAAAACCGTTGCCAACCTCTTTTGAAATCAATGATATCTCCCTGATATTCAATCTTAGTTGAACCTGAAATCTGCTTTGCAATGGATTCAAACATCTCTTCTGTTAAATCCATCAGTTTTTCATAGTCAGCATAGGCCTGATAGAATTCAACCATGGTAAATTCGGGATTGTGTCGAGCTGAAACCCCTTCATTTCTAAAATTTCGATTAATTTCAAATACTTTTTCAAACCCGCCCACAACCAGTCTTTTTAAATATAATTCCGGCGCAATTCTTAAAAAGAGTTCCATTCCAAGTGCATTATGCCAGGTTTTAAACGGTGTTGCTTCAGCACCCCCTGGCAGCGGCTGCATCATGGGTGTTTCAACTTCCATGAAACCTTTTTCTTCAAAAAAACGTCTCATGGCACTCACAATTTTACTTCTTTTAATGAAAATCTGTCGTGAATCCTCATTCATTATAAGATCAAGATACCGCTGTCGATACCTTTTTTCAGGATCTTTTATTCCATGAAATTTTTCAGGGAGTGGTCTGACGGCCTTTGATAACAGCCTGAATTCCTGTGCTAAAAGTGTCCATTCTCCGGTTCTTGTTTGAAATAATGGCCCCTTAACACCGATAAAATCTCCAATATCAAGTTTTTTAAACAGAAAATAGATCTCATCACCCAATCTATTTTTCTGCAAATAGACCTGAAGTTGATCAGAACCGTCCTTAAACCGCACAAAAGATGATTTCCCCATTTTATTAATGGCCATCATTCTGCCGGCCATACTGAATTGTTCCCCTTTTTCTCCCAGAATGTCAGGTGTTTCTTCAATGATTTTTTTTAAGGCTTTTATCGAACTTGAAGGGGTGAAATCATTTGGATACAGGTTAACCCCTTTTTCTTTTAATGCATTAATTTTTTCTTTTCGAAGCTGTATTACTTGACTTTCTTTATCCATAAGTTGTTACCTTCATATTTCCACTATATGTTATACATGGTTTGACTTTTATCTTGATAAAACATGAATAAATATCCTAGTTTACATAAAAATGTCAAGATTTTGTTATTTCCGTTTTGATGGAGCGCTATTTAAAAGAACGGTGAAAATCGTACCCTTACCAGGTATGGATTCAAAATCAATCATCCCGTCATAGGTATCAATCAATCTGTGAATAATGGAGAGACCAAGGCCGGTCCCATCGGGTTTGGTAGTATAAAAAGGGTCAAAAATGTGACTGAAATCTTTTTGATTAATTCCAATCCCATTGTCTTCAACGGTTAGATAAACGCGGTTATTTCTTGTTTCTTTGAGTTGAATTTTGATCGTTCCCTGATCTTTGATGGATTGAGCAGCATTTTTTAATAGATTCCATAGAATTTGAATGAAATGTGAAGGATCAATCAGTACATAAATATCTTTATTCATTGTTGTAGTCAGATTGATTTTATCCCCCCATTTAGGGTCATTTAAAAAAAGCTCAATTGTTTCTTTGATGGTTTTTGTTAATTTTAATTCAACTGCATTATCCGTATGAGGTTTTGCAAACAGCCTGATATCATTTACAATATTTTTAAGTCGATTTGTTTCCCGTAAGATAATTTGCATTAGCTTGTCTTCATAGGAGCCGGGTTTTGTATCTTCCTGAAGAAGTTGAATAGACCCGGATAAAGAAGCCAGCGGATTTTTAATCTCATGGGCTATGCCCGAGATCATTTCATCCATGGCAGCCATTTTTTCTACACGTTTAAGGTGCTCTTTTGTTATTTTTAAATCCTGCTCGGCACCTTTTAATTGAAGCGCCAGAATACCGCTGAGAATCGCTACAGCAAAGCAAGCTACCATAACGATGATGATTCTGTAAAAGATATGGCTTTCATCAATTGTGCCTGAAAGATAAAACTTTCCTATAAAAGGCGTGATAAGTTTATAGTATTCAAGCTCAATCAAAATACCGTATTGAACACAGGAAATTGTGGCAATGATTAAACTGCCCTTTTGAAGCAGCAGCATGGATGTATAAATAATCACAACCAGATAAAGAAAAGTGAAAATACTGTCATAGCTGCCGGTAACAAAAATAATGGCGGTAACGATAAAGGTGTCAACAATCGTCTGAAAATATGCCAGAACTGCTTTTCTTTTAAATTTATTCAACCAGATTAAATAAACAATTGAAATAATCAGAATACACGCAGCGATATTATATAAGGCTAAAAAAGGCTGTGAAAAAAAAGATAAATTTTCACCGGAAGAGAAGATAAGGCTGAACACAATCAAAATGATGGCAAAAACAACTCTAGACAGAATTATCAATTTGTTTAATTGTGAAAAATCTGCCTTTTCTTTAAACCCACTGTTTTGCATGGTTTTATGTAATGGCACCCGCCATGGTAAAAATAGGCAGATACATTGAAATAACAAGACCGCCAACAATAACTCCGAGAAATACCAACATAAATGGCTCTATCATATCTGTCAGGTTTTTAACGGCCTGGTCAACTTCATCATCATAAAAATCTGCAATTTTTTCCATCATTGTATCAAGGGCTCCTGTGGATTCTCCCACAGCGATCATGGAGCAGACCATGGAAGGAAAAACACCACTTTCAAGTAAAGGATCAGACATTGATCTTCCTTCAGCAATTCCGGTTTTGACATCCTGAATAGCAAATTCAATAATTTTATTTCCAGCAGTTTTTGCTACAATGTCCAGAACCTCTAGAATGGACACACCGCTTGAAAGCATCGTGCTGGTGGTTCGTGTGAATTTAGCTACAGCCACTTTTCTAATCAGAATACCAATAATAGGGAGCCTTAAAAACATGTCATCCATGAAAATACGGCCTTTTTTACTGGCATAAGTTCTTTTGACAAGAAATAAAGACACAAAAACCCCTCCAAGGATATAACCGATATTGCCAATGGCAAATTCACTTAGAGCGATGACAAGTAGCGTCGGTGCCGGCAAGGTAGCACCAAAATCAGCAAACATGCTTGAAAATACAGGTATTACAAAAACAAGTATAATTGATACGACTATAATCGCTACAATAATGGTAATAATTGGGTATGTCATGGCCCCTTTGACCTGGCGTTTGAGTTTTGCCATTTTTTCCATATAAGCAGAAAGCCGTTTCAAGATAACATCGAGAATACCCCCTGCTTCCCCGGCTGCTACCATATTTATGAACAGTTCATTAAATACTTTTGGAAATTTTTTTAAAGAATCTGCAAATGTTTCACCGGATTCAACAGATTCTTTAATTTTTTTCAAATTCTTTTTAAATGTTGGATTCTCCTGTTGTGACTGAAGAATCTCAAGACATTGCAAAAGCGGCAGGCCGGCATCAATCATCGTGGAGAACTGTCTGGAAAAAATAATGACATCACTCTCTTTGACCTTGGGCTGGAGAAATTCTACATTCTCGAATAGATCTTTTGGTTTTTTTTTAATTTTGGTGAGGGTGATTTTACGTCTCAGAAGACTTTGTGTTACATGATCAGGAGACTCGGCCTCCATTTCACCCTTGACTGTCCTTCCTTTGGGATTTTTTCCCTTCCATACAAAAATAGTGGGCATTATTAATCCTTCGTGTAATGTTTAGAACCCAGGTGACTTTAATTGTATTTAATCACCATCAAAGTCAGATCAATTGTAAAATCCAAACAGATATACTATATAAATTTTATCAATTGATTACAACAGGAGTTATTTTTTGAGCAAAAAAAATACAACCATTGAAACAGATACGGTTATCACCAGTCATATTAATGCAGATTTTGATGCCATTGCATCCATGCTGGCAGCCCAGAAATTATATCCGGGTTCTGTTATTATTTTTCCAGGGTCTCAGGAAAAAAGTCTGCGAGATTTTTTTGTCAGTTCCACAAGTTATCTGTTTAATATGGCAGACCCTGATACCATAGATTTTTCTCAAATATCAAAGCTTGTGATTGTGGACACCAGACAAAAAGGAAGGTTAACTCAGGTCGATGAACTGCTCAACAAAAAAGACATTAAAATAGATATTTACGACCATCACCCCGACATGGAAGGCGATGTAACCGGCTCTTTTGAGATCCTCAGACAAACGGGTGCAACCGTAACCATATTAAGTTCGCTGCTACAAAAAAAAAAGATTATTCCCAGTCCTGAAGAGGCTACGATCATGGCCCTTGGAATATATGAAGACACCGGTTTGTTTACCTATTCTTCCACCACAAAAGAAGATCTGGAACAGGCAGCTTTTCTTTTATCCTGTGGCGCTAACCTTAATACCATCGTCAGTTTTGTGGTTAAGGAAATTAAATCCGAACAGGTCACATGGTTGAATGAGTTGTTAAATGAGATGACGATTCATAAAATAAATGGTGTTGATATTCATATGTCTGTCATTTCTTCTCCTGCTTATATTACAGATCTTGCGACAATTGTTCAAAAAGTAGTCAGAATGGAAAATCTTGATATCTTTTTTGCCATTGTTTTAATGGATAATAAAATTACCATTATTGCTCGAAATCGAATTCCAGAGGTTGATGTTGGTAAAATACTTTCAGGGTTTGGCGGCGGAGGCCATTCTTATGCAGCTTCAGCAAAAGTTGATAACAAAACCCTGGCTCAGGTTGAAATAATGCTGATTGAACAGCTTCAAAAAAAAGTAAAAAGAATTCAGATTGCAAAAAACCTGATGACATCACCCGCCATCACCATTGAACCCCATGTAACCTGTAAAACAGCCGGTAATCTGATGACACGATATAATATCAACACATTATTGGTTGTTAATAAAAAAAAGAACTCCTATGAAGGATATATTTCACGGCAAGTAATAGCAACAACACTCCATCACAAGCTGTCTCATCTTCCAGTGGAAGAATACATGCATTCTGAGATCAGCTATATTTCTTCAGCCGCGGATGTGACCCAGATAGAAAATATTATTATTGAAGGCAAACACAGAATTCTTCCTGTTATTGACAATGGATGGATTAAAGGCGTCATCACCCGTACAGATTTATTAAATTACCTGGTTGAGCATAGCAAGGCACTCAAAAGGAATGAAACTGAACTGGGTATAAAGAAAAATGCAAAAAAAAGACCCATTGAAAATATTCTTTACCAGCGTCTTGATGCGCGCATTAAAAAACTGCTTCAAAATATTGGTAAGACGGGTGCTGAACTTGGGTACAATTTGTTTGTAGTGGGTGGATTTGTAAGGGATCTGTTGCTGAATAGACAGATCGATGACATCGATATCGTTGTTGAAGGTGACGGCATTGAATTTGCCAGACTTTATGCAAAAAAAGAAGGTTGCAGGATCAACACGTATAAGAAATTTGGTACCGCAGTGATGATTTTCTCTGATAATCTTAAAATTGATGTAGCCTCTGCCAGGTTAGAATATTATAAGACACCGGCAGCATTACCAATTGTTGAAAAAAGCTCAATTAAACTTGACCTTGCGCGCAGAGATTTCACCATCAATACCCTGGCCATCAGTCTTAATCCTGATAACTTTGGAACTATGATCGATTATTTTGGTGCCAACAGGGATCTAAAAGATAAAACAATAAGAATCATTCATAATCTAAGCTTTGTTGAAGATCCCACTCGTATTTTCAGAGCGATTAAGTTTTCAAACCGATTTGGATTTAAAATTGGGAAGGTAACATCAAATTTAATTAAGAATGCGATTAAAATAGATTGTTTTAAGAATTTAAGCGGCCTTCGGGTATTATCTGAACTCAAACAAATTTTTGAAGAGGAAAATCCTATTCCTGCCATTAGAACACTACAGGACTATGGCCTTGAAAAGGTTCTTCATAAAAGACTAACCATCATCCCCAACACATATGAATTGCTAGAATCTGTGAACAAAACACTTTCATGGCATGATCTTCTATATATTGATGAGCCATATCCAAGGTGGTCGGTTTACTTTATGGCTCTTTTAAACCGGTGTTCGTATGAAGTCTGTGAACAAATCTGCAACAGGCTTAACGTGCCCTTGAAAGAGCGTGGTATTCTTTTAGAAAAAAGATACAGGGCTGAAAAGCAGCTCTATGTAATAGAGAGTTCATTAACCTATACCCGGCAGAACCTTTACTGGGCGTTGATTAATTTTAAAACGGAATATATTTTATACATGATGGCCCTTTCAAAAAATGATGGAACAAGGAAAGCTATTTCAATTTTTTATACCCATCAAAGAAGTATAAAACCTTATATGAAAGGCAAAGATTTGATAAAAATCGGATTATCACCCGGTCCTGTTTTCAGTACGATTCTCAAGCAGATCTTAAACGCCAAATTAGACGGACAATTAAAAACAAAGAAAGAAGAAATTAAATTTGCTGAAGAATATGCTAAGAAAAATAAACTTATTGATTAAACAGTGTCTTTTTGTTAATCCCCTTTATTCAATTTAAATCATTATGATCAGGGATTTTTGAACATGAAAAATGCAGATTTTTTAACGGGTATTACAACCAGTGGAACCCCTCATCTCGGTAATTATGTGGGCGCCATTCGTCCGGCAGTTGAATCCAGTAAAAACAAAGAATTAATGTCCTATTATTTTCTTGCCGATTATCATTCTTTAATCAAAAATCATGATCCAAACTTAAGGAAACAGTCTGCAATAGAAATTGCAGCCGCATGGATAGCGCTAGGGCTGGATTATAATAATTGCGTTTTTTACCGGCAATCAGATATTCCTGAAATACCGGAATTGACCTGGATACTCACCTGCCTTACAGCAAAAGGGTTAATGAACAGGGCACATGCGTATAAAGCGTCGGTTGCAGAGAATGAAGAACAAGGACACAAGGATCCGGATAAAGGAATTGCAATGGGACTTTTTTCTTATCCTATTTTAATGGCTGCAGATATCCTGATGTTCAATGCCAGAAAAGTACCGGTTGGTAAAGATCAGATTCAGCATCTTGAAATGACAAGAGATATAGCAGCCAGATTTAATCATATTTATAAAAAATTATTTATCCTGCCTGAAGTAGTTGTGGATGAGACATCAGCTGTCCTTGCGGGTCTTGACGGTCGCAAAATGAGTAAAAGCTATCATAATTTTATCCCTTTATTTGATACTCAAAAACGATTTAAAAAATTAATTATGAAAATCAAAACCAATTCTCTGGGACCGGATGAACCCAAAGACCCTGAAACCTGTACACTTTTTTCAATATACAAAGCATTTGCAAGTGAACTAGAAACAAAAAAAATGGCAGACCGTTATAGACAGGGGATTTCCTGGGGAACTATGAAACTAGAATTATTCGAATATATAAATGAGATATTAAAAGCACCCCGAAAGCAGTATGAAGAACTCATTAAAAACCCATCTGATATTGATGATATACTAAACAAAGGAGCCCTGAAAGCCAGGGAATTTTCAGTCCCCTTTCTCGAAAAAATAAGAAAATCTATCGGTATTCAATCACTGGGTTAATTGTAAAATTTCTTTTGGGGTTAAATATCGCCATTTTCCTTCTTTGAGATTTCCAAGTTTGATATTAGCCATGCGGATTCTTTTTAAAGTTTCCACTTTATTCCCGGTCTTGCCCACCATTTTTCTAATCTGCCGGTTCCGTCCCTGTTTCAAAACAATGTTGAACTTATTTTTTGAAAGACGTTTCACTTTGGCTTTTCTTGTTTTAACCTTGTCGATAATCATACCCTGTGCCATGTTTTTTAATGCAGCTTCCGATATAGGGTGGACCGTCGTTACAATATATTCTTTTTCATGATTAAAAGAGGGATGGGATAATTTATTATGGAGATCTCCATCATTAATGAGCAGCACCAGTCCTTTGGAATCTTTATCTAATCTTCCAACAGGATATATCCGCTCATCAATATTGATCAGATCAAGAATGATTTTCGTTTTTTGCTGTGAACAAGATGTCACATAACCAATGGGTTTGTTTAAGGCTATGTATACTTTTGCAACTTCTTTTTTTAGAACAACCGGTTTTTGATTAAAAAAAATCTTGTCTTTTTGGGGGTCAACCATTGTGCCAAGTTTTGTAATAATCTGATGATTTACTTTTATACAACCGTTTAAAATATGCTCTTCTGCCTTTCTTCTGGAACAAATTCCTGCATGGGCAAGGTATTTTTGAAGACGCATTCTTTTTAAGACCTGTATTCGGCATTAATTTTTACATAATTTTCGCTGAAGTCACAGAACCAGAAATAGTCTGTTTCATTCCCAAGATTCAAATCAAGCAGAATAGTGATGTCATCTTTTTTCATGATTTGTGCTGTCTTTTTTTCAGCTTCCAATCCAAGCCATTTCCCTTTCAAGACCAATGCCTGGTCATCAAAAAAAAGATCTATTTTTTCAGGAACAACATGGGCGCCGGAACGACCGGCAGCAGCTGTAATTCTTCCCCAGTTAGGATCCTCACCATAAATTGCCGTCTTAACAAGATTAGAATGAGCAATGGTTTCCGATGCTTTGAACGCATCCTTTTTTGTTTGAGCACCTT
>QMMT01000028.1 GCA_003647385.1 Deltaproteobacteria bacterium | reverse complement strand
TATGAACAGTAGACAACTCATCAAACAGGTTGATATCACCCGGATAAAGGATAACAAAGAAATCCTGATGAAGGATGACATCATAGATGAAGATATCCTTGAAATATTTATTAACAAGAAAAAAGCCTTTCAGATGGTGTTTTCCATGACACACCCCAAAGCGCTTGCTGTGGGTTTTTTATTTACCCAGGGTATTATTTATGAAAAAACAGATATAAAGACGATTAAATTTCTTAAAGAAAAAAATCAGTGTCATGTCAGGCTATCGAGTCTTGCACAGGATCGGTTAGACAAATTCAAAAAGGAACATCAGATTAAAGGATCATCCGGTGGAACGCTGCTGCAGAATCCAACAGATCTTTTTGCATCTGCGCATAAGGATCACTTCAGTATCACCTGTGGCCAGGTCCTTGACTTAATTCAACTGCACTGGGATCATTCCGAACTGTTTCAAAAAACCGGCGCTTTGCACAGTGCGGGACTCTGCACTCCGTCAACAATCCTGTCCTACTATGAGGATATCGGCAGACACAACGCTCTTGATAAACTGGCAGGAGATATTCTTTTAAATGAGATAGATACGCAAGATAAAATTGCTACGGTCAGTTGCAGGATGTCCCTTGAAATTATCGGAAAAATAGTTAAAACCGGTATTCCCATTGTTATTTCAAATGCAGCCCCCACCCTTTCCGCCATTAAATTAGCAGACAAAGCAGGGCTGACCATTGCCGGGTTTGCAAGAAACAACAGATTTAATATCTACACCCATGAAAAAAGGATTAAATCATCAGTCAACAGGTAAAGCAAGGCCGTAAGACACCTGGTTTTTCTTTTCTGTCGAATAGAGCAGCTCAACAAGATTTAAAGCAAAATCGCAGGCGGTTCCGGCTCCCCTGCTGGTGATGCAATTGCCGTCAACAACAACATTTGATTCAACAATGTTCCCGTTATCAATCTGATCGACAAACCCGGGGTGGCAGGTCACTTTACCCGGCGTAACAAGGCCGTAGTGATGCAGGACAACGGCAGGAGAAGCACAGATAGCCCCATAGTATTTTTGCTGTTCTGCCTGTTTTTTAAGAAGAATCTCAAGCTCTTTTGAATCACGTAAATTGTGAGCCCCCGGGATACCACCCGGAAGGACAATCAGATCAAATTGTTCATCCATACAGTCTTTGATCAGCCGGTTTGCTTTAAATTCGATTCCCCCTGACGCTTTGATATTGATATCATCCACCGATGCGACAATAACATTTGCACCTGCCCTTCGAAGGACATCAATGATGGTGATGGCTTCCATTTCCTCTGTACCCTGGGCTACTGGAACAAGGACTTGTTTTTGTTGATTAGGCATTTGACTTAACTCCCTTCTTTTAGTTTTAAAAAGAAACAATCAAAAATAGCAGGTGCTTTTATTGACGTCAATAGTTTCAGATAATGGCTGCTTGATTTGTTTTCACCCAGCCAATCTTGCCTTTTGAAAACACTATTTTTACATATCCGTCCTTATTTTCTTCTACGCTTACTTTGGTTCCTGCATGAAGGGTAAACAATTTTGTGGAAGTGTCCGTCATTCCGGACCGAACTGCGACTTCTTTTTCTACAATGACTGCTCTAACCCGGGCAAGCCGTTTATAGTAATTCACGCAGGTTATGGTTGCAACCAGAACAAACAAAGCGCACAGAATGATGCCGATTCCCGAAAAAATCTTTTGCTTTTTCACCACTTTAATGGCTGCCCATATAAAGAAAAGAAAAGAAAAGAAAATGGCTGTGATCTGAATCGTTTTTGGCGACATCAAATTATCCCAGAAAAAGAGGACCTCCATAAGATCCATGGTGTTTTCTTTTTTATCTTTCACAAAGGTATTGGCATGTTCAAGATTAAAGATCAAATCAGGGTCATTGGGTGCCAGAATCTTTGCTCTTTCATACCATAAAACGGCATGGCCGATATCATTCGCTTTCAGATATGCATTTGCAATGTTATAAAAAAGATAAGGATTCTTTATATTATTTTTTGCAAGGACTTCAAATTTTCCAGCCGCCTCCTTGAAGTGGCCGGCTTTATAATTGTTAATACCATCTATAAATGTTGCAGTAGTATTGGCCATTGCTTTTTGCGGGACAAAAGAGAACAATCCCAGGCATATCAATGCAAGACAAAATAATTTGACCATCTGTTTTGTCTTTGATAAAAGCTGGACTGCCTTATTTTCATCAATTTTTTTCCCCCCGAACCGTATGGATTCAATGGTTCCAAGCAGACCTATGATCTCTTCTATGTTAGTTTGATCAACATTGGCATGAGTTAAAATGGTCCGGGCTTCTTTTATCGTCACGACTTCGCCTTTTTTTTTGTCTTTGGCCAGAATGAGTGCCACGATACTTGAATAAAGATGTCCCAAAAAACCCTTATTTTCACTGCCTGTTTTCTGAGCCTGTTTTAAATGATACCTGGCTTTTTCTTCCATTTGCCTTTCAACAGACACCTCTTTTTTTGCAACCAGGGTAAACAATTTTACCCCTGAAAACAAAATTGCTGGAATCGACAGGAACAAAAAAAAGAAAAAAGGATCTATTTCTCTATAATCCTTTAGTACCTCAAGCCCTTCTTTAATATCCAGAATATCCTTATTGATAAGGGAAACTTCTTTTTTGTTGACCGGTCTGTCTGTTTTCTGATTCAGCGTATTTGCCGCAACCTGAATTTTTTCAGACGGAATGACATCAAGATTAATCTGCTGCGTTGAAACTGTTTTGTAAGTCTTCTCATCCACATCAAAATAGATCAGAGAGACTGGATTGATTACGTATTTTCCCGGATTAACAGGGACAATGGCTTTTTTGAAGAGTTTAAAACCCTCAAATCCATTTTCCGTCAAATGAATGGTTTCAACCGGGTTATCATCATATATTTTAAACGCATCTCTATCCAGGTTAATTTCAGGAAGTCCTGCGTCCATAATATTGCCTGATCCTGAAATTTTTATGGTAAAGGTTGCCGATTCTCCAGACTTAAGACTTTTTTTGTCTATGTTACCCTCTATATCAAAACGGCCCACAAGCCCGGAAAATTTACCCTTACCCTGATATGGAGGAATTGGAAAAACCTCAATTTTTACCGGATTTGAAGCCACCCGCATGGGTTTATAGCTGTTGGACGAAAAAAACGAATCATTAAAAAAAGAATCAAACCGTAAATCACGCTTTGATTTTACGATCACATTGGCAACCAGGACTGCCGGCTCAATAGTGAACACTCCTGGTTTTGCAGGAATAATGACATAATTGACCTCTGTGACATGGTAAAGCATGCCTTTAATATTAACACTATAGTTTTTTTCCTTTTCAAATGGTTTTGATGAAAACCCGTTAAATTCAGGCGAACGTTCAAACCCTAAACCGGACAACTTTTTTGATGTAAAAAATTTGAATGTATAGACAGCCTGCTCCCCCACAAAAAGACCGGCCTTCGTCACATCGGATCTGGCAAACAATTCCTCTACATCATCCGGGGCTGCCACACGGTCTGACACATGGATAACTATGGGTCGGGTAAAGGCGATTTGATCGCCCCGGACTACCTTTATGGCAGGAATTTTTAATGCTCCTTTAGTTAGCGGGATCAGAACATATTGATACGTTGCCTTTCTTTCGGATTTACCATTACTATAATTATAACTTGAAGAGGAACCCCGGGACATTACTTTAAAATCTTTGATTAAGGAAAGATCTATATCTGCTTTACCGCCGTTGACCTCCACTTTAAAAAGAATGGAATCATCCCTGGAAATCTTACGTTTGTCCACATGGGCTGTAACATCGAAGCAAAAACCCGTACCCGGCAAGATAGCCACCATCACCAAAGCCACAAAAAAAATGCGTTTCAAATTCATAATATTACCAGTCTTTTTCCACATGTTGTTCCTGTAACACAGGCATCATTGCACGTCCAGGCTTGTCTTCAAGCCGGTTGAGTTTTTTCTCCATATTGGGTGCATCGGCCTGCTTTTGTTCTATGCCCTCAGTTGCTGCCTGTTTATCTTTTTTTGTTTCCTGCTTCTTCTTTTCTTGAGGCTGGGAAGGGTCTTCTCCCGGCTTATTTTTCTGCTGCTGATTTTCTTCTTGTGCCTTTTCTTTATCCTGTTTGGACCCTTTTTCCTGATCTTTATTTTGATTTTTATCCTGATCTCTTTTTGAATTCTGTTTATCTTTGTCCTGTTTATCTTTGTCCTTTTTATCTTTGTCCTTTTTATCTTTGTCCTTTTTATCTTTATCCTTTTTATCTTTATCACCGTCTTTATCGGACTTTGATTCTTTTTGCTGCTGTTGCTCTTTCTTTTTTTGTTTAACAAACGTAAGGTTTTCTTTTGTCTGTCCATCGTCGGGGAAATCTTTTAAAATAGTTTCATACCCTTTAATGGCCTCATCCAGGTTCCCCATTCGATACGCTGTGTTGGCAAGATTATATCTGGCATCATGCCTTAATTTAATATCATCTGTTTTTGCAGCCTGGATAAAATTTTTTTTGGCCTGCTCATACTCTTTGTTCATATAGGCAGCTGCACCAATATTATAATAGAGCTTTGCATTTTCCGGACTCTCAAGCTGGGCATCAATAAAATGTTTTTTGGCCTGTTCATACTTTTGTTCATTAAAAGCCGATATTCCCTGCTTTACGCTGGAAGAAACCGTTTGGGCATAAACAACCCCATTCTGTGCTGTAAAAAAAACAATTCCAATGACAAAGACAAATATAAATAATTCCTTCACATTCTTTTTCGGTGACAGCAAAAATTCTATTAACAATAAAACAAGGCAGGGAAAAAGCACCCATTGATACCTGTTTTCCCAGATTTTTTTCTTCCCCGATGTCAGGGTCTTGCGCTCCATGGTCCCCAGAATCTTATCCGTATAAATCATATCCAGATCCATATCCCCGGCCACGGATCTGACATAGATTCCACCGGTCATGGCTGCCAGTTTTTCAAGGGTCTTTGTATCCACCTTTGATAAAATAATATTGCCGGATGCATCTTTTTTAAATCCACCCTTTTCATCAGGTATGGGTGCGCCTTGAAGGTCGCCAACCCCGATACTGAAAGTTTTTATCCCCTTCCCAGCCATCTCCCTGGCTGTCTCTTCCACCTCACCGGTGGTACTTTCTCCGTCTGTAATGATAATAATGGCTTTTTCGGTATCAGATTCTTTTTCGAAACCATTATAACACTCTTGTATTGCAGCATTAAGATTGGTCCCGCCCACGGGTAAAAATCCCGGTTCAAGTACCTTTAAAAAAATATTAAATGCTTCATGGTCAAGGGTTAACGGGCACTGTAGAAAGGCTCTACCTGAAAAAGCCACAAGCCCTGCCCTGTCAGATTTCATCATGTGCAACAGATCAATAACTTCTCTTTTGGCACGCTCAAGACGATTGGGTTTGATATCCTGGGCCAGCATACTTCTTGAACAATCAAGGGCAATCATGATGTCCACCCCTTTTTGTGTTGTCTTCTCCCATTTAAATCCCAATTGCGGACCTGCCAGGGCAACAATGGCAAACCCTAAACTGATGACGATCAGAATAATCTTTACCCACCTTTTTTTAGGATCAAATCCGGGAACGATTGAGGGCAGCATACTCTCATTGACAAATTTTGAGAGTATTTTTTTTCTTTTACGAATACCGTACACCATGATACCGAAAACCGGAATCAAAGCCCATAATAAATTTAATAGATATGGATTAGAAAATTGCATATTTAAGGTATCCTTAAAAACCTTGTATTGCTCAAAATAGTATACAAAAGAAAGATGAGCAAGCCTGCGATAAGAGGTCCGGGATACAACTCCTTGTACTCCACCCATTTTTCAACGTCTACTTTTGTCTTTTCAAGGTTGTTGATCATTTCATAAATCTGCTCAAGGGATTTCAAATCCCCTGCCTCAAAAAACTCTGCATTTGTTTCTTTGGCAATTGTTTTTAATGCCGTAAGATCCACATCCACTTTTTGATACACATATCGTTTTCCAAACAACCCATCCACCAGGAAAGGAGCCTCACCTTTCGTACCAACACCGATGGTATAAATTTTTACTTTTCTTTGTGCCGCAATCTTTGCTGCATCCTGCCAGGAAAGATCTCCTGAATTACTTTTACCATCCGTCAGTAAAATAATAATATTGGACTTGCTTTCAATGTCTTCAAGCCGCTTTAAAGAAATACCAATAGCATCACCAATAGCTGTCCTTGGTCCTGCCGCCCCAATTTTTAGCTTGTCCAGGATAAAAGAAATGGTGTTGTAATCCCGGGTTAAGGGCAGCTGGGTAAAGGCATTGGATCCAAAGACGACCATACCGATACGATCCCCTTCCCGTTTCATAATAAATTTTCGAACCACGGTTTTTACAGCATCAAGCCGTGTGACGATTTTTTTACCCCCTTTAAGATCAAGATTAAAGTCAAGAGCGCGCATGGATTCGGAAAGATCAAGGGCCAGTATAATATTGACCCCTTCAGTTGTTACATTAATTTTACGATCTCCCCACTGGGGTCTTGCCAGGGCCAGAATCAAAAGAACCAAAGAAATTATTTTCAATGGCGGTATAAATTTTGAGAGTGTCACCATAAGACTGAGAGAATCCGGTTCAACATCCTTTAACGATGACACTTTTATATGACTGCTGTTTTTTTTTCTTGATTTTAAAAAGAGGATAAGAGCAACTGCAAACAGCAATAATAAAAACAGAGGCGAGGCAAACCTGAACATTATTGACTCTCCTCTTCTTTTCTATTAAGTTTTTTCTGTTCTTCACGCTTTCTTAAGTCATCTTCTATTTGATGAATCTTTTCTCTGATAAAAAAAAGATCTTCTTTTACCTGGTCCTTTTGCGGAACAATTCCGGCATATTTGAAGGGATCAGACAATTTGACAAATCCTGCAACCTGTTTTTTTATCGGGTTGTCAAGGTTGAGCGAATTGATCCCTTTGATAAATTCCTGGGAGGTCATTTCAATGGCATTGATGTTAAAGGAGCGACCGATATAGTATCGCAGGATAGCCGTCAGATCAAAATAAAAGAGTCTGGGATGAAGTATTCCTCGTTGAGAGAGAAGTTCAAGTTCCTTTAAAGCCGCTTCATAAGGCGCCATGGGCTCGGGAAGATATTTCAGGTCACGGGGTTGTTGCCTTGTTTTTAACCATTTTTTTATCAAAAAAAACAGGAGGGTTAAAACAAGAATCCCCCCCAATACCATTAAGATGATTTTAATGAGCATCGGATCAAAACCGACAGGAACCGGGGGTCTTATGCCATGAATATCCTGCATTACCTGTAGCGTCTTTCCCTGAACCTGAAATATTGCAGCAGAGTATCCGACACAGACGCTCCTGCTTCAAGTTCGATCACATCGCTTTTTGCTTTGAAAAAAATATCCATAGTTTTTTTGTGATGTGACAGCTTTTTTAACTTAAATTCTTCCCGGGTCTTTTTATTAAACCCGTCAAAAACGATTTCTTTTCCAGTCTCAAAATCAGACAAGGTAATAATGCCTTTTGCCGGCAGTTCAAAAGCACCTTTATCATAAATCATTACCCCGATGATCTCATGCCGCTGCCGCAGTGTTCGTAAACTTTTCAGATAACCGTGATCCAGGAAATCAGAAAGGATAAATACAAAAGACTTTTTCTTTGATATTTTTGCCAGATAGTCCAGAGCTTCTGAGATATTGGTTTCTTTCCCCTGGGGGGAAAAGGTAAATATCTCTTTAATCACCCGCCAGATATGACTGGACCCTTTTTTAGGCGGTATATACTTTTCAACCCGGTCCGTAAAAAAAATTACTCCGACTTTATCACTGTTTTTAATGGCATTAAAGGCAAGCACCGATGCCACTTCAGCGGCTCTTTCAAGTTTTGGCCCAAAAAATGTCCCGAATTTCAAAGATGAACTCATGTCGATCAACAGCATGACAATGCTCTCACGCTCTTCTTTGTAAAGTTTGACAAAGGGTTTGCCAAGTCTTGCAGACACCTTCCAGTCCAATGTTTTGACATCATCGCCCGGACAATACTCCCGAACCTCTTCAAATTCAATGCCCGAGCCTCTGAACACGGACTTATACTGTCCTGCCATAATGCTATTCACTGTACGGCTGGATTTAATGTGGATTCGCTTTATCTTTTTTATAATGTGAGCCGGAATCATCTGGTATTTTCCCTTTAGGGCACTTCCACCGAATCAAAAAGCGTCTGGATGATATCGTCACTTGAGATATCTTCTGCCTCTGCCTCAAAGCTTAAAATAATCCTGTGTCTTAATACATCCGGTCCCACAAGCTTGATATCCTGGGGGGTGATATAGGCTCTGCCTTGTAAAAATGCATTGACCCTGGCGGCTTTAGCAAGGAAGATACTGGCCCTTGGAGATGCGCCATACTCGATATATTCACCCAGATCCATTCCGTATTTTCCCGGCTGCCGCGTGCCAAACACCAAGTCCACAATATACTCTTTAAGCTTTTCATCCACATAAATCTGCTCAATCAATTCACCCATGGCAGCAATCTGGTCACAACTGATGACTGCCTTGACAGCCTCGGGCTTTTGAAAACTGTTCTTTTTAAGTATCTCCAGCTCCTGGGTCCTGTCCGGATAGTCAACACATACCTTAAGCATAAACCGGTCCACCTGGGCTTCAGGCAAAGGATAGGTTCCTTCCTGTTCAATGGGATTCTGGGTGGCAAGAACCAGGAAAGGAGAGGGTAAAGGGTATGTCTCATCTCCTATGGTCACCTGATTTTCCTCCATGGCTTCCAAAAGTGCAGACTGGACCTTGGAAGGTGCCCTGTTGATTTCATCCGCCAGAATAATATTGTTGAACAAAGGACCTTTTCTCGTAATAAAATCAGATGTTTTGGGACGATAAATCTCCGTACCGGTTAAATCTGCCGGAAGAAGGTCCGGTGTAAACTGGATTCGTTTGAACCCGGCCTGGACAGCAGATGCAAGCGCCTTTACAGCACTTGTTTTCGCCAGTCCCGGAACCCCTTCGATAAGGATATGTCCGCCTGTTAAAAGCCCTGTCAAAAGGCTGTCTACCAGTTTTTCCTGGCCCACAAGTTCTTTTGATATCTCATTTCGGATACTGCTGATTAACAGATGACTTTTTTCTATTGATTCTTTGATCTGTTCCATAATCTTAACTTATGCCCTTATCATTATAAATTTACATATCAAAATCATGACAAAATAATTTTAAAAAAATGAATTTGACCTAATATAATATTGGTAAAGAAAAATCCTGACCCCCTTACTTGTTTATCAACTGATCAGCGTAAAGAGATGACGTAATTTTTATCACTTTTATAATATGGTCTCTAGTGGCTTTTTTATTCTTGAGCGGATAATTTCGAAATGTCATTAAAATACCGGTGAGTGATGCAATAAATGAGTGGGAATACATTCTTGCATTCTCATTTTTAACCCCATGTCTTTTCAGAAGCTGTTCAAAAAGATCAAAAAATATCTTGGTGACCGAATCAAATTTACCCATAACAGGGTTGGCCAGGTTATCTTTGAGCATCAGATATGTTATCATCTGAAACATGGACTCATTTTCAAGAAAATGATCAACCAGTTTTATACCGAACTCTTCAATACTTGCCGGTTTTTCCTTTAGCACCATTGACTTAAAATCTTTATTGGCAGAAGCAATATCCTGAATAAATGCCTCATTAAAGAGTTCTTCCTGACTGGGGAAATATCTGTAAATCGTAGCAGGAGAGATACCTGCCTCATCGGCAACTTCCCGCATACCCACTTCAAAAAATGGTTTTTTTGCAAATAGTGCCAAAGCAGAATCAATGACAATCTGTTTTCTTGCTTCTTTTTCTTTTTCTTTTAGCTCTGCAAATCTAGATTCAGCCACAAATTTCTACCCTTTTTCTATGCATATAATTGAATAGCCCTTTTTGATTTACCATTTGTCCAACCGTCTGACAAGGCAAAAAAACTGGTACATTGACATGAAATATTTTTATAGAATTCATTGTCAACACATATTGAATAAATCATTTAATAGAAAGGTCGAAATGAAGTCGTGGATAAACTCCATCCTTCTTCCTTTCTAAAAGTTCAAATATCCAAACTGCCCAAAGCCTTATGGCTTAAGCCAAAGTCTTATGGGCTGATTTTGGCTCTGAATGAACAAGGGATAAATCACCCGAAGATTGCATGAACCCACGGGAAAACACCTGAAAGAGATCACTTCCGCTCGGGAATATGGCGGTTATCTCTATCTGGGCAGTTTACATAACAATCGGATCGGAAAATATAAATTGCCTTAACGCTTTGTTAAAATTAGGGGCATAGAGACTACCCCAAAATAATGATATAAATTTTGCCACTCATTTCATACACTCCCCTAAATTTGATGATGTAAAAATGTTAATTGGAGCTTATCACCTTCATTCCAGTGAATCTCCAACTTGACGTAACAAAATTATAATTGACCTTTGAATGGTCAAAGGTGATTATCTACTTGATATTTCTACAAAAAACACGAAAGATTAAAATAAGAGCCAAAGATAGTTGGTTTTGATAGAAGATATATGAAATTACATATAAGTCTGCTCATTCCGGGATTCCCGCCTTGTGATATGCTTCAAGTATGCGCTTTTTTAATTCGGGATTTATAATATCAAATTCTCCAATTTTCGCCGTAGAATAAGTTGGTTTAATCCGCAAAACTTCGGCAGCAGCTTCACGTGCCTTGATCTCATTACCCAACAAGAAAGTTATCAAAAATTGTCATCTCAACTTAAAAATTCAAAATCACTTCTACTTCTCGCAGATAATGCAGGTGAAGCTGTTATGGATAAGCTCTTAATTGAGACTTTAAAAAAAAATACCATATGGAAATGTATTATGCGGTAAGGAACAACCCGGCTTTAAACGATATCACATATGATGAAGCCGTCGATATAGGATTCCCGGACATTGCACAGGTCATCACAAATGGGATAGATGGACCCCTTCCAGGAACAGTGCTTTCAAGATGCTCTCAAAAATTTTTAAACGTACTTAATTCAGTGGATATGGTGCTTGTTAAAGGTGGAGGAAATTTTGAATGCCTGATAGGGGAGACAAGACTTCC
>QMMT01000027.1 GCA_003647385.1 Deltaproteobacteria bacterium | reverse complement strand
TTTGAAAGATCCGAGGATCTCACTGCTTATTTTGATTACTGGAAAAACGAGGCCATCGCCATGCCGGTCCTCCAACCCGGTCCTTACTATCTGATAGTAAAGACAGACGATGGTCACATAGTGGATGAAACCCAAGAGGGAGATAATACGGCCATCCGGGCCATTGACATTACCACCCCGAAACTCCTGGCTGCCACGCCGGACATCATTCCCCTCAACCTTAATCCCGGCACTCCTGTGAGCGGTGAAATTCATCTGGCAAACCTGTCTGGTAATGCCTTCACAGGGATCACGGCGATTGTTCAGGACGCTGCTGATAACATCACCATCGACATGAACGTGCCATCTGATTTAGGATCTTTGAATTCCGCCACTTTTTCCTATACAGTGACAGCCAGTGATGAATCCTCACTGACCTCTTCACCGACAATTGTTTTTACATGCAATGAAGTTGAGGGAACAAGCCTGACCTTTAATATAACCGTCATTCCAAGAGAACCCAACCTGGTGGTGACACCCGGATTCTTAGAATCAGGCATGCCCCGGGGCAAACAAACCTTTGGGGAATGTGAAATAGCCAACATCGGTGGCGTACCCGCCAACAACCTACAGGTTGTCATACCGGAGGCGCCATGGCTCAGCCTGGTAACAGACGGTGGGATAGGCACCCTGGCAGCCGGTGAAAAGGCCAGCATAGGGCTGATGCTCCATCCGATGAATGACCTTGAGTTGGGGCCTTATACCGGCACTATTATTGTTACGGGAAACAATGCCGGGGTTCCTGTGGGGCTCTCTCTAGGATTTAAATTTACAGCCCTTTCCGAGGAATTGGGTGACCTCAAAGTGACTGCCATGGATGAATTCAGTTTTTTTGCCGATGATCACCCCAATGTCCAGGGAGCATCAGTGCTTGTGAAAAATGCCTTTACAAATGAAGTGATTATTGAGGGGACCACCGATGAATCAGGACTATTTCTGGCGGAAGATTTGACAGAAGGCCGTTATCTTCTGGAGGTCAAGGCAGACCGTCATGGCACCCATCGCGAAGTCATCGAAATCACGGCGGGTGAAGAACTGGAGATAACCGCTTTTCTCCCCAGACAATTGGTCACTTATAACTGGAGTGTAGAGCCCATAGAAATCGAAGACACTTACAAAATTGCTCTGGAAGCAGTCTTTGAGACCCATGTGCCTGCCCCGGTGATCACAGTGGAACCGCGTACCAGTGTCTGTCCCGTTATTCACGGCAGGACCACCACCATAGATGTTACTATCACCAACCACGGCCTTATCGCCGTCAATGGAATGACCTTTACATTTGACTCCCACCCGTTATATTACGTGATACCCATGATTCAAGACATTGGAGTGCTGCCGGCCATGACCTCCATCGTGGTACCGGTCAAGATCAGAAGGAAAATCGATGGCCCCATTGAGGAACTGTCTGAGATGGCTGCCGCCACCATGTCCACTCAATTGGCAGAATATGAAATAGAATCCCAAGATAGTGGAAATCCGGCACCTGCTAACCCTGGCGGTTCTTCAGACTATGACATGCCCAGCATCTGTGATTTTTTGAGTGGAAAGGTTCGATCCTACTATGTCTGCATAGGGGACGAATGGAAAGAAATTTCTGTGAGCTTCAAACCCATCTCCCTTGCTCTGGATATTCTGGGCTGTGCTGAGGCTCTGGCCACAGGCAATCCCATGGCCTATCTGGATTGTATCTGCGGTCTGGCAAGCGCAGACCCCTGTGCCTGCGCACTGACCGGTGGATTCAGTATTGGAGGAGCCATCAATGCATTCCTCTGCTCCTGCGGTGAAGGTGACGGCGCCCCAGGTGATAGTCCCCCGCCAACAGATTTCAACGCGCTCCCCGGAAGTGGTGGTGGCGGATGGCCATTTGGCGGTGCCAGCCTGAGCGGCCCGGGGACAAATTATCTTACCGAGAACCGGTGCGGTCCCAAACCTCCACCACCGAGCGCCGATTCAGCCTCTGATCTATCTCCGACAGAAGCCATGCCCCCTGCCACGAGTCAGGAAGCAGAAATCAGTAAATATGGCGGCAGAATAATCCGGTACAAGGTTCTGGGACGGTGATATCATGACAAATTTACCTATCTTTAAACGTCTCTTTAGTGTTTGTGTGATACTGGTCTTACTATTGAGTGTCGCAGGACCGGTTTTGGGTGACCTTCCTCCCGAAGAAGAAGGCATCTGTGTCCAGGTACGCATCCGGATTAATCAGAAAATGACCCTGACCCGATCCGCTTTCAGGGCGACCCTTGAGATCAACAACGCCCCGGAGGGAGTGGTTTTAGAAAACCTTGAGGTTACCCTGAACATCTTCAATATAGAACAAGAAGATTCTAACAATCTTTTTGCCATCACCCCACCCGAAGTAACAGGAACCAGTGGTGTAGACGGCACCGGCACCATCGAACCCGGGACATCGGCATCTGCTCTCTGGACCATCATCCCCACCAGGGATGCAGCACCCATAGTACCCACACGGTACTGGATCGGGGGTACCCTCAGTTATCAAGAGGGAGACAACCAGATAAATATCCCTCTGTTTCCTGCCCACATCTGGGTGAAACCGGACCCCCTGCTGGTACTCCACTATTTTCTTGTGCGTGATGTCTTCAGCGACGACCCTCGAACACTGGACACCATTGAACCCACTGAACCTTTTCCTCTGGGACTGCTCATGGTCAACCAGGGCAGAGGCACAGCCCACAAGGTACAGATCACATCATCCCAGCCCGAAATCATTGAAAACGAAAAAGGTCTTCTGATTGATTTCACCATTATCGGTACCCAGGTAAATACTGATCAAATTTCGCCCTCTTTGACTGTGGACCTGGGAGATATCGAACCCGGCCAGACCGCACTGGCCCAGTGGCTGATGACCTGCAGTCTACAAGGCACCTTCATTGAATACACGGCCAGTTTCGAACATGTGGATGATTTTGGCGATCCCAGGCTTTCGCTTATCGACAGTGTAGACATTCATGAACTCAACCATGTCGTACGGGTTGATATACCCATAGATGACTATAAGCCCGACTTTCTTGCAAACGATGTCGAAGACGATGATTTTCTCCCCGACACGCTGTACAAGAGTGACGGTTCCATTGAGGCTGTAAATGTGGGACAAAATCCTCAGGTAAGCGGGAACGTGACAAGCGAGGTCCGGGAAGTAATCCTGACTGCCGAGGTCGTAAGCGGCTGGACGTATATCCGGACCAATGATCCGGGATTAGAACAGTTCCGCCTGGCACGGGTGATCCGCTCTGACGGCAGGGAAATATGGATAAATGATAATGCCTGGACCACCCACCGGACCTATTGGTATTTAGGAGAACCGGCACCTTTCAGGGAACATCTGGTACATATTTTTGACAAAGACAGCACTGGAATATACACCCTTATCTATGAGGGGGGAGACCAGGATGGCGACGGTATCCTCGATAACGAAGACAACTGCATGAACGTGCCCAATCCCATTCAGGAAAACACGGACAAGGCCAATGAAGGCATATCCGGGTATCCGGCAGGAGATGATCAGGGAGATGCCTGTGACCCGGATGATGACAACGATGGACTTTCCGATGTCCAGGAGGCAGGCTTTGGAACAAACCCGAAAGATCCGGATTCAGATAACGATGACCTGACCGACGGAATTGAAGTCCAGGTCACCTGCTGCACCAGTCCCAATGATCCAGATACGGATAACGACCAACTGAAGGATGGTATAGAGGATAGCAACCATAACGGTCAAGTGGATACGGGTGAAACCGATCCATGCAACAATGATACTGATACCGATGGGATGCCCGACGGCTTTGAAACGCAGAACAACCTGGATCCCCTGGTCAACGATGCTTTAGATGACCTTGACGGGGACGGATTCTGTAATCTGAGAGAATATATGGGTGAGACCAATCCTGACTCGGCTGAAGACAGACCCGTATGGACCATTGTTTATGTGGATGACGGAAATATCTCCGGCATTGAAGACGGCAGTATGGATCATCCCTTTGAAACAATCGAGAAAGCCATGGCCTTTGCTGGACCCCATGATAGGGTCTATGTGTTTGCAGGATATTATGAAGAAAACCTCGTTGTTACAAAACCCGTTGACCTACAGGGTGAAGAGTATATCTTTCCTGTTATTGACGGAAGTCTTGATGCTTCTCCCGTCCTTCACTATGTCAATATTACATCTGGATCCATTACCGGGTTCCAGATACGCAACGGCACAGGTCCAAATATTTTGTGTGAACAATCAGGCCTGTTGATCAGAGGGAATATCATTTCCGATGCAAGCAACGGTCCCGGTGTAATGGTGGATTCTACTTCATCAGTAACGCTGTTTAACAACATTATATACAACAACGCCTCCGACGGCATCCGTTCCCAGGGGACATATACAAAAGTGATCAATAATACCATTACGTCCAACTATGGCGATGGAATAGACGTTACAGACAGTCAAGCCGTGGTGATTCAAAACAACATAGCCACCCAAAATGACGGATTCGGGATCTTATGCAGTTCATCTCCAGTGCCCGATGTAATGTTCAATAATGCATACGGAAATACCATAGGAAGCTACTCACCCGATTTCGGCACAGGGACGGGTAACCTCCAGGCGGATCCGTTTTTTACCGATGCGGTAAACTTTGACTATCACCTTACTGCAAACTCTGTGTGCATTGATGCCGGAACAAGCTCAGGAGCACCGGAATTGGATTTTGAGGGGCATTGCCGATATGACCAGCCCGATGTTAGCAACAGCGGTAGTGGTTCCTATGAATTCTTTGATATTGGCGCTTTCGAATTTTCACGACCGGTAGCGGATCTGGATGGCGACGGTGATGTGGACGGCGACGATCAGGCAATGTTTGCCTCTTATTTTGGCCTTACCGATTGTTCCGGATGCGAGGCAGATCTGGACGGCGACGGAGACGTGGACGGCTCAGATCTCACCCTTTTTGTTGCAGACCAGGATCGATTCCACTGTCCCGCAGAAGCGTGTGTGGGTAATCTGGACTGGGACCTGGACGTGGATGGCCTTGATCTCTCCATCTTCACCAGTGACTTCAACCGTACAGATTGTGATCAGGGAACTCCATGTGAAGGAGATATAGACAAGGATAATGATGTCGATTGGTTTGACTTTTCCGATTTTATCTTTGATTTCGGAAGAACGGACTGCCCGGTATGCCCGCGGTAAAGACCTCTATTATACATTAAATAAAATCCCTCCTTATATCAACAACGGGCATTTTAATTCCCCGGGGAAATTTCTATTTGAATTGAATAGCAAAATTTAGTGCTTGACTTGATCAGCTTATTCTCATAAGAAATTTAAATAGCATTTAATTCTAATTGATTTATAGGCATACCATATTCAATGAATATGTATTGATACATTTTAATAAGTGTCAAACCTTAACTTAACCATTAACAAGGAGGGCCTATGAGTACTAAAAAGTATGTATTAACCGAGCAGGAAATGCCGCGAAAATGGTACAATATCATGGCGGACCTGCCCAATGGCATGGAACCACCGCTTCATCCCGGAACCGGTCAGCCGGCAGGGCCTGACGATCTTGCTCCAATTTTCCCCATGAACCTGATTGAACAGGAAATGAGTACGGATCGCTGGATTGACATTCCGGAAGAAGTCATGGACAAATACGCCATTTGGCGCCCTTCTCCTCTGTTCAGGGCGTACAGCCTTGAAAAGGCCCTTGATACCCCTGCAAAAATTTATTATAAAAATGAAGGGGTCTCTCCCGCCGGAAGCCACAAACCCAACACAGCCATAGCCCAGGCCTATTACAACAAGGTTGCGGGTACCAAAAAAATCACTACGGAAACAGGGGCAGGCCAATGGGGCAGCGCCCTTGCCATGTGCTGTTCTTTTTTTGGTATTGAGTGCAAGGTATTCATGGTAAAAATTTCTTACAACCAGAAACCCTACCGCCGTTTGATGATGGAAACCTGGGGGGCCAATTGTACGGCAAGCCCCAGCACTGAAACAAGGGCGGGCCGAAGTATACTTGAAAAAGACCCTGATTCTCCGGGAAGCCTTGGCATGGCCATCAGTGAGGCGGTGGAAGAAGCGGTTGCCGATGACAACACCAAATATGCATTGGGCAGTGTCTTGAATCATGTCATGATCCATCAAAGTGTCATTGGCCTTGAGGCGATCAAACAGATGAAAATGGCAGGAGATTACCCTGATGTCATCATCGGAAGCGCTGGTGGCGGCAGTAATTTTGCAGGTCTTGCTTTTCCCTTTGCCTTAGATAAAATAAACGGCAAAGACATTGAAATTATTGCAGTGGAACCGACATCCTGCCCCACCATGACGAGAGGACCCTTTGCCTATGATTTCGGTGATACTGTCCAGATGACACCGCTTTTACCCATGCATACACTGGGGCACAATTTTGTACCGGCTCCCATCCACGCAGGGGGATTGCGATACCATGGCATGGCACCCATTGTCAGCCAGATGATTTTAGACGGCCTTATCCGGCCTGAATCCGTCCACCAGATGGAAACCTTTGAGGCGGGCATGACCTTTGCCAGAACCGAAGGATATATCAGTGCGCCGGAGTGCAACCATGCCATTGCCATGACCATCAGGGAGGCGCTTAAAGCCAAAGAAGAGGGCAAGGAAAAAACCATTCTGTTCAACTGGAGTGGTCACGGACTTGTAGATCTGGCTGCATACGAAGCGTATTTCAGGGGTAACCTGTCTGATCATGAACTACCCCAGGATCAAATTGATGCGGCATTAAAAGATATTGAACCTTTACCCAAACCAAGACAGGCGACTTAAATCAACTAAACCCTAAACCTGGATTAATCTTTGGATTTTACAAAGATTAATCCAGATTCATTTGAAAGCCGAGAATAAAATGACAACACACCAGAATGAAAATAGCGATACCCTAGTAGCAAATCCCCCAAAAGATGAATTTCAAATTAGGTGCCCGAGACTCGGACATCAAATCAATTTTTCCTATTGCCAGTCTGAAAATAGCGGTATTCCCTGTTTTAAAACACTTGACTGCTGGTACAACTATTTTGATGTTCATGCCTATCTTAAAGAAAAATTAAGTGAAGAAGACTTTCAAAAAGCCTTTTCAAACAAGGGAAAACCCAAAGTAATGTCATTGTTTGATTTAATTGAACAGGCCAAAAAAAGAAAAGGAAAACAGGTTTGATTTTTTTAAAACAGGTAAACATCCATTCGGAAAAGTTTCCTGTTTTAAATTATTATCCCTTTAAGCTGGAAATATTCCAAAATACCGAAACAGTCAAGTTCAATAGTCCGGTCACGCTTTTCATTGGCGAAAATGGCACTGGAAAATCAACCTTGCTCAAAGCCATCGCCTATAAATGCGGCATCCACATCTGGCAGAGTGAATTCAATTTAAGATGTGAGAAAAATCCCTATGAAGAAGACCTGTACAAGGCCATTTCCACTCAATGGAAAAATGGTCCGGTTTCAGGTTCATTTTTCGGATCTCAAATTTTTTCTCATTTTGCAAAAAACCTTGAGGAGTGGGCTGTTAATGATACCAAAATGCTGAACTATTTCGGGGGTAAATCCCTGATTACCCAATCCCATGGTCAGTCACTCATGTCCTATTTCCAGTCAAGGTACAATATTAAAGGATTATACTTTCTGGATGAACCGGAAACAGCTTTGTCCCCCTCATCTTTGATTGAGTTGTTGAATCTTTTAATCAAAATCAGCCACCAGGGCCATGCCCAGTTTATTATTGCCACCCATTCCCCTTTTTTGATGGCTTGCCCGGATGCAAGGATCTACAGCTTTGACACACCCGTTATTGAACCCATTGAGTATGAGGACACAGCATACTATAAAATCTATAAAAATTTCATGGCCAATCCCGATGAATTCATAGAAACCGAGCCTGTTTGATGGAGTTTTAGTGAATCGTATTTCTTATACGGATTTGGATATGGTGAATGTCCCCAAGAACCTTCAAAAGATTTTTCGAAGGACACAAAACTATGTAAAAAATTATTTCAGCATTGCTCAACAAAATCCTGAAAAGGGATCAATTGAATTTTCTGGTGAACGGTATATTCTTGTCAGGGCAGCATCCATGTCCAAAGAATTTTTTGATATGATGGCGCTCCTGTATAAAGACCGGGGGAAAAAAGAGGCAAGGGACCTTTCCTTTAATTTTCTCTTTGATATTGCCCATTCCATTGGAAAGGCCGATGCAAAAAGTTTTTTCTCAAAAATGAAATTGACCGATCCCATTGAAAAGCTATCAGCAGGACCGGCTCATTTTGCTTATACCGGATGGGCTTCGGTTAAAATTCATCCCCTGTCCAATCCTGTGCCGGATAAGAATTTTTATTTAATTTATGATCATCCTTATTCATTTGAAGCTCAGGCTTGGGAGGAGAAAGGGGAAAAGACTAATTTCCCGGTCTGTGTCATGAATTCCGGATATTCCTCGGGCTGGTGCGAGGAAAGTTTTGGTGTTTCCCTTGTCACAGCAGAAGTCGAATGCAGGGCAAAAGGAGACCGATACTGCCGGTTTATCATGGCCCATCCTTCAAGGCTCAAAGGCTGTATCACTGACTATTGTAAAAAAGCCTATATCAAATACGATCATTACAAAAAAATTGATATCCCGGAATTTTTCAAGCGCAAACGCCTCCAGGATGAACTGAAAGACCATAAAGTTCATCTAGAGAAGCTTATTCAAAAAAGGACTGACAAACTGACAAAAACCAATCAAAGGCTTGAAGAAGCAAATATTGCATTAAAAGTTGTATTAAAACAGATGGAACAAAAAGAAAAAAATGATAAAGAAAATTTTTTGATCAATATCAAACAATCTATCATGCCCTATCTTCAAGAACTCGCCCAGACAGATATAAGCCGTGGGCAGCAGGTACTTTTAGATCAACTTGAAAAAAATATTGACCAGATCACCTCCCCTTTAATCGGGAAACTCTCATCCAAATATCTGAATCTGACGCCAATGGAAATCAAGGTGGCAACACTTGTAAAAAATGGTGTGGTAAACAAGGAAATCGCACAAATCCTTACCGTGTCTTTAAATACGATCACATCCCATCGGTATAAGATCAGAACAAAACTGGGGTTGAAAAATAAAAACATCAACCTGCGCTCCTATCTGCTCTCTCTGGAAGAGTAGTGATTTTTTACCACCATTTTATCACCATTTTTACAGTCTTGACGCTCCCTTTTGAATATTCGTATAAAAAATGATTGGGATTTATTTATTAATTTCAATTAACAAAGGAGCACTATCATGAAAATACTCGTCAGCGATCCCCTCTCCGATGTCGGCATTGACATCTTTAAAAACTCACCTGACATTGAAGTGGATGTAAAAACAGATTTAACCCCAACCGAGCTTGAAGAAATAATCGGTGTTTACCACGGGTTATCCATTCGGAGCAAAACAAAAGTAACCGAAGAACTGCTTTCCAAGGCAAAAAATCTCAAGGTCGTGGGCCGAGCAGGCATCGGGCTGGATAATGTGGATATTCCGGCTGCCACCAAAGCCGGTGTCGCTGTAATGAATACGCCTTTCGGCAATGCGATTACAACAGCAGAACACACCATTGCCATGATTCTGTCCCTCTCACGAAACATACCCAGAGCAACGGCAACCATGAAAGATGGGAAATGGGAGAAAAAAAATCTTAAGGGTCATGAAATATACCAGAAAACCCTGGGACTTGTCGGTATCGGCAATATCGGCAGCCTGGTGGCGGAAAGAGCAATGGGGATGAAAATGAAAGTCATCGGATTTGACCCTTACCAGTCTCCCGAAAGCATTGAAAAAATGGGAATTCGACCAGTGAACTTTGATGAAATTCTTGCCGAGTCTGATTATATCTCTATTCACACCCCTAAAACAGCTGAAACCACGAACCTGTTCAACAAGGAAACCCTGTATAAAATGAAAAAGGGCGCCATGCTCATCAATTGTGCAAGGGGTGGTATTGTCAATGAAGATGATCTGCACGAAGCCCTGGAATCAAACCACCTTGGCGGCGGCGCCCTGGATGTATTTGTAACAGAGCCTCCGGGGAAAATATGTCTCATGGACCTGGATAATTTTATCTGTACATCCCACCTAGGAGCATCCACCTACGAAGCCCAGGACAATGTCGCACGGGATGTGGCAAACCAGATAGTTGAATATCTTGGAACAGGCAAGGCCGAAAATATTGTCAACCAGTAGGGAGTATCGGGTAACGAGATGTGGGAAAAATAAAACTTAAAGTTTACTTCCCACGGCTCAACACCCATATCTTACCTTTTTAAAAACCCAATAACAGGAGGAGTTATGAAGACCAAAAAATTTGTTTTATCTGATCAAGACATGCCCAGAAAATGGTATAACATTATGGCAGACCTTCCCAATGGTATGGAACCCCCGCTTCATCCCGGCACCGGACAGCCCTGCGGACCTGAAGACCTTGCTCCGATTTTTCCCATGAACCTGATTGAACAGGAGATGAGCACAGACCGCTGGATTGACATTCCCGAAGAAGTCCTGGACAAATATGCCATATGGCGTCCTTCTCCACTGTATAGAGCGCATAACCTTGAGAAAGCCCTGGATACACCTGCAAAGATATATTATAAAAATGAAGGTGTCAGTCCTGCCGGCAGTCACAAACCCAACACTGCCATTGCCCAGGCCTATTATAACAAAATGGCCGGAACAAAAAAAATCACCACGGAAACAGGCGCCGGACAATGGGGAAGCGCCCTTTCCATGTGCTGTTCATTCTTTGGTATTGAATGCAAGGTCTTCATGGTCAAAATTTCCTACAACCAGAAACCCTACCGCCGTCTGATGATGGAGACCTGGGGAGCCAACTGCACAGCAAGCCCCAGTACTGAAACAGAAGCAGGCCGATCCATCTTGGCAAAATCTCCGGATTCTCCGGGCAGTCTGGGCATCGCCATCAGTGAAGCGGTTGAAGAAGCGGTTGGTGATGAAAACACAAAATATGCCCTGGGAAGTGTCTTGAACCACGTACTCCTGCATCAGACCGTAATTGGTCTGGAAGCTAAAAACAAATGGAGATCGCCGGAGAGACTCCTGATATCGTCATCGGTTGTGTTGGGGG
>QMMT01000026.1 GCA_003647385.1 Deltaproteobacteria bacterium | reverse complement strand
CTTTTATAGACCCGTTATTATTTTAAATTTTATCTTCTAAATTTTCTTAAGAGCAGACGATACCTCTCCTGAAGTCTCCCATGTTCGAGTGCCAGCTTTTCATTGTTTTTTCTTTCCCGGCTCAATGAAGTTTTCAGTTCTGATAGCATTTCCTCTCTGCAAAATTGCGCTCTGGATTCAATTTCTTTGGAATAGGTGTGGTATAACGCCTTTAGCTGGGAAAAATTATTTTCCACACGAATAAGTCTCTTAATTAAGTTGCCTGGTGAAGTTTTGTGCAGTGCTGACGATGGATCGATCTGTTCCAGGTCCTGCGGCTTGAGTCTGTTTTTGGTAAAAACACCCATTCCGCCCTTGTCCTGGACAACCTGATCCACCGTGCCGGAATCTATTTTTTGTTTTTCATCGGCATAGCCATAGACAAGCGATGCATCGCACAAAAGGTTAATCGTCCTGGGAATTCCCGTGGATATCTCATATATTTTTTTTACGGCATCTGAAAAAAAAAGATCAGGCTTTCCGCCGGCTTTTTCAAGCCTGTAGTCGATATACTCTTCTGTTTCTTCAAGTGTCATGGCAGACAGATGATAACTGACGGCAATTCTCTGGGCAAACTGCTCAAGCCTGGGATCATTTATTTTGTCCCGGAGTTCCGGCTGTCCCACGATCATGATCTGTAACAGCATTTCTTCGTCTGTCTGGAGGTTTGAAAGCATCCGAATTTCCTCCAGAACATTTTCGGAAAGATTCTGGGCCTCATCAATGATCAGAAGAACTTTTCTACCCTTTGAATATTTTTCTATGAGAAACTCATAGAGCAATGTCAACGCCTTGGCTTTGGTGATGGTATCATCGTACTCAATTTCAAATTCACTCAATATCAAATTAATCAAGTCATCAGAAAGCACATTGGTATTGAAAATAACCGCCACAT
This sequence comes from Deltaproteobacteria bacterium, assembly GCA_003647385.1. Taxonomy (GTDB): domain Bacteria; phylum Desulfobacterota; class Desulfobacteria; order Desulfobacterales; family Desulfobacteraceae; genus Desulfobacula. The sequence goes on along the minus strand of QMMT01000026.1, from coordinate 10,311 downwards.
CCATGTCCGATTCAATCTGGTTTAAAAGGTAGCGGACAATGGTTGTCTTTCCAATACCGATCTCTCCGGTCAGCATGACAAACCCCACCTTTTCCGTCAGGCCGTACTCAAGAAAGCTCAATGCATTGGCATGCTTGGTACTTAAAAAAAGGTAAGACGGATTGGGAACCAGATTAAATGGTTTTTCCTTAAAGCCATAGAATTCTTTATACATCGACTATTCCTGCTTGTTGAGGACAAATCCAAGGAACTTATCTTTGGGGAGCAGAGAAACCGCTTTTTGAACATCTTTTTTTGATGTACTTCCGGCTTCAACCACCATGATGATTCCATCCATCATGGGTGCCATGGAAATGGCCTCTGCCCGTTCTAATATAGGCGCACAATCAAAAAAAACATATCGGTCATCATATCTGTCCCCCATTTCACGAACCAGCTTTTCCATCATATCAGACGATAACAGCTCAGAAGAATCGTAAACCGTCCGGTCACCGGAAATCAGGGTCAATTTTTCGATTCCCGGCCATATAATGAGTTCATTTAACGGCGTATCATCAAGAAAATAATCGATAAGACTGAATTTACTGTCAATCCCCAGATAATTATGGATATCCTGGCCTCTAAAATCACAGTCAACCAGTAGAACCGTCTGTTTCAGGTCTCTGGCAAAGGTAAATCCCATGTTTATTGCCGTTACCGTCTTCCCCTCATTTCTATTGGGACTTGTAATCATGATGGTGTTCATCTTCCGGTTCCTGGCCTGCTGGTGAATCCGTGTCCTTAAAATCTTGTACCGCTCGATTTCATTCGCATCAGGATTCATACTGACAACACGATTTTTTTCCACACTGTCAGGATCCATCATATACTCAATCGAATCCGTATATCTGGGTGCGGCCCAGCCATTTCCAGCCTGTTCCGGCAAGGTCTGTGCGGGAATCTCCTCAACTTCGGTATTCCTTGTATTTCTGGCCTTATCAAGAGCTTTTCTTAATTTCATTTGTTTTTACTCTCCTGTACTATTTATGAAATTCTGCGCATAATTTTAGCCCAGAGTACATCCAGATCCATAACATAGGTATCAAACAAAAAGATGCTGACCACAATAATCACTGCAATGGTAACAAAAATCACCAGTCGTTTGATCGTTCTTTTTGTTCTGTCTTCTCTGGTAATAATATTGGGAACTTCCGTCAGAACCGGAAATCCGGTTGCTCTGGCAAGGGTCTCGCCATCTCTGAACGACGTATCTGAAAATTCAACTATTGAAGCAAACCCTACCCCGGCACCAATCCCTAAAACAATACCAATTAAAATAATGGCAAGCCTGTTGGGCTTATACGGCTTTTCAGGCAGACGGGCTGATTCAACAAGGGAGAATCGTTCACCTTTTTGTTTTGACTCAAGCTCCTCAGCCACATGGGCTTCCATCATTTTACCCTGCAGATCGGCATGTTTGGCATTTAAAAAATTTCTTTCGGTTAAAAGGGCATTGTATTTTTCTTCAACCCCTGGTGTTGCCACAAGCCTTGCCTTGTAAACAGTTGCTTCTTTCGCAAGATCCTTTAGATTGTTCTTTACGGATCCAACATCAGATCTGATACCGGCAAGACGCGAAGAAAGGGTAACATAGGCAGGATTTTTAAAGGCTTCGTCCTTCTTACTTTCTTTTTCAGCTTCTTTTTCTTTTTTGGACTGTTCAACTTTTTGAGTCAGCTCTACTATTTCCTGCTTAAGTTTTTTTACATCCGGATAGAGATCAGAAAACTTGGTTTTCAAATTAATCAGTTCCATCTTCAAAGCTTCAAGCCGCCGCTCATCATCTTCTTTGAGGTCTCTTTGCGGAAGGGTTGACTCAAGATCCATTGGTGTGTTGGCCAGCTGTTCTCTTAACTCACTTTCTTTTTCCTTTAAAGCGCGAAGGTTTTCCTTTGTTCGGTCAATATTGCGCTGGATATTGTCCAGGGTCTGCATATTTACCTGAAACACTTCCGGAAGAGAATTTGCATTCTGCTGCTTAAACTCAGCAAGCAATTTCTCATATTCTGCTACTTTTTCCCTGATTCTTTCTGTTTCAGACTGCAGGAACTCAGAAGTACTGGATGCCTGATCCTTTCTGACCTTTAAATCCTCTTTAAGAAAAAGAGAAGTGATGGTATTGGCAACGCGCTGAACCTTCTGGGCATCTTTGCCTTCATATGAGAGCGTAAAAGCGATGGTTGCGGTTGCCGTCCTGCCGGATTTTCTATCAGCAACTTCGACATTCACCGGTTCAAGGATAACATCCTCCCGCATCTTTGCGATAATTTCATCGATTGTTTTTTTCTTTTTCAGATCCGTATAAAGCTCAAACTGGTTGATCAGCTCAAGGAGCCGGGAAGACGTCAACACCCGCTGGTTGATGCTCTGAATACGCTGTTCTGCAAACGTTGTCATACTGGATGTTACATATTCGGCCGGGATTTCACGCTGTTCGATCAGAATGGTGGAGGTTGATTTATAGACCGGGGGCAAAAGCAAAGCCACAGCCCCGGCAATGATCACAATCATCATGAACGGGATAATCAGAGACCAGATCCTTCTTTTTAGTATTTTAATATAATCGCTTGGTGATAATACGTTTTCTTCCATTCATTTTCCTCGACAATGGTTATAGGTCAAAATCTTTTCGAATCACAAGATATACCATGTTTCTTTCAGTTGTAGTGTCACGTTCCCTGTCATCGATAGATGTGAATCGGTAAAGTCCGGTAAGCGTGAACGTCTCTAAAAACTCATACCTGAAACCGGGCTGGATATTGAAAGTCAGATCGTCCAGGTCTACCTGGGTCTGCCGCTCATTCTGATTCAGGTAACAGGATGTATCAAATGTCACCCAGAACCCGTCTGAAAACTTTCTATCAATCCCCAGAGAGACGGCTGACCGCTGAACAACGCCGTTTGTACCCAGACCTCCCCTCATATCCTGGGATATGGACAAGCCGACATCATAATAAAGACCGTCATAGTTTAATCCTGCTAAAAGCACTCCGCCCCAGTTTGAATCGTTCTGGTCGGCAAGCGTTACATCACCAGTACTTGCACCGGTTGATTTTATTCTTGTTCCTTCAGTTGTTTTTGTATAACTTGCACCCACCTGGAGATAGAAGTTGTAAAGTTCAGTAATATCCCGCGAAAAACCCGCATACATCTGTGCCACATCGGAAGCAAAATTCTGATAAGTCGTCCGGGTCGTGGGCCCCGGAATATTCCGGGTTGTTTCATAGTCAGCATTATAATGAAAATAACTAAAATTGAACAACCCTGTAGTGTTTTCAAATACTTTGGATAGATTTTTTGAAAAGGCCAGATCCAGCCTTATGCCATCGTTACTCTCATCCGTATTAATTTCTTCTATTTCATTTAATCCGTATTTAAGAGTAGCCTCACCCCTTGTGGCTTCAGAAAACATATAGTTTGATGAAACCGAAAAATTTGCCGCTTCTATGTCACCTGGAAGAAGCAGACCGGTTGTATTCAAATCCTCATCCGGCCTGGAATCATTTCTATAGTCTGCTGCAGCACCGACACCGATTCTTTCGGTAACCTGGTAATCCCAGTTAGCGAATGCAGATCCATCGGTTGAGTCCAGCTGGTTATTGTCCCGGTAAAACAGGTGATACAGGCGGCCATCCAGCCTTGCATCAACTCTCTCGCTATCATAAAGATAGACCAGACCGACTGTTCCGGTTGTGATAGAGTCTTCCACTTCATTGCTGCTGCTGAAAAGGATATTATCCGAATACTCCTGTTTGACGGAAACAAACGGCACTATTTTACCGGGTTCTGCAAATACCGGCACTGACAGGACTACGCACAAAAGGATGGCTGCAGGAAAACTAAACGCTGATCTTGTCATGGCATCTCCTATCGGACCACAATCACATCACCACGTTCCAGCATGATGTTCTGTTCGAGGTTTAACCCTTGTGAAACCTCATCATAATTAAAATTAAAACTGATTGTTTCTCCGTCCCTCTTTCTGAAAATACCAATCTCCTTTTCTTTAGCAAAGGGATTGAGCCCCCCTGCCACGGCCAGAGCGTGCAGCACATCAATATTTGTGTTGATTGAAAACCGTCCCGGATGATTAACCTTCCCCACCACATAGATCATCATGCTGTTTACCTGGACAACACTGATGAAAAGATCAGGCTCAGGTACATATTTTTTAAGTTGGGTTACCAACATCTTTTCCAACTCATTAACAGTAATCCCCCCCACCTTCAGCTCCTTGACCAAAGGAAAATGAATCATGCCGTCCGGAAGAACCGCCAGCTGTTTTGTTAAATCCGGATTCTTCCATACGGAAATATCCAGGACATCACCGGGCCCGATTCTGTACTCCCCGGCATATGCGCCGGATACTGCTGCTGCAAACAAAAATAGAGCAGCTGTCAGAATGATAAGTTTTTGTTTCATAAGCCTCCCAACACTAGTTACTGGTATTATATTTATTCAAAAGTTTCTTTGCGGTTTCAATGCCTAAGAAGTCATTATCAGAAACCAGGGATTTTTCAAGGTATAATTTAGCTTCTTTGGTTTTCCCCTGCTTGTCCAGGATCACTCCCATGTGGTAATTGAGCATATCATTGTCCGGGTGCTGGTCAATGGCTTTGCGGACATTGACATAGGCTTCATCCATATTGCCCATCTTAAATTGAAGCCACCCCAGAGTATCTAAAACCACACCGGCATTGGGATTGAGCCTCTCAGCCTTTCTTGCAAACCCCATGGCGAGCTGGAGATCAGACTCAGATGTTGAAAATTCAGATTTAATAAATGCATAATTGTTGGCCGCAGCCCACAACCCAGGATTTTTTTCAAATGCCTGTTCATAAATTTGAACTGCTTTTTCATAGTCCTTGTCTTTTTCGTAAATGCTCCCAAGGATCATCCATGCCGCCTTGTTCTTTGGATTTTTTTCCAGGGCTGCATTAAACTTTTGAACTGCTGTCTGTTTTTCTCCCCGGGCCAGATAAATCCGGGCCAGATTGTCATAAGGTTTTCCCCATTCAGGTTTAATTTCAACCGCTTTTTCAAATGCTGTCTGTGCCTTTTCCAACTGCTTTTGGGCAAGATAAACACTGCCAAGCAGATTCCAGGTAAATGCCTCTTCCTTATTCTTTTCCAGGCGGTCATTGCAAAGCTTGACAGCTGAATCATAATCTTTATCCTCTATATAGAGCTTTGCAAGACTTGTCACAATAAGGGCTGAACCAGGATTTCTCTTATATCCGGTTTTTAATTCATCCAGAGCTTTGCTATTTTCGTTTTGAATCCTGTACACCGATGCAGTTTTCAGATACCCCTGAGCCAGATCAGGTTTTTTGTCCATAACGCTTTGATACTGTTCCAGCGCTTTTTTGTATTTTTTTGAGACCAGGTAAAAATCACCCAAATCAATCACTGACTGTAGATTTTCCGGATTAGCTTCAACAGCCATGAGGAGATTGGCTTCTGCTGCATCCATATCTTTTTTCAATATGTTCAGCCTTGCCATTGCCTTTAACAGGACATCTGCCCTGGGCATTTTCGCATAGGCTTTTTCCAATACATCTGCGGCCAGGTCATATTCTTTATTCAGCGTATGCGCCTGGGCGAGATTCAAGTGCCCTTCCACCACCTGGGGTCTGTCCTCAACCACTACTCTGAATTCCGACACGGCATTAACTCCGTCATTCCTGGAAAGATAGAGTTTTCCTTTCAGAAAATGAGCATCCACATTTTTAGGATCATTTTCTATCACCTCATCAATAAGCTTCTCTCCCTCTGTCAGATTCGCTTTAACCAGCAATACCTTTGCCAGTGCAATCTTTGTTTTGATGATCTCAGGATGTGCCGGGTCCGGGTTTAATTCAAGGGCCTGGCGCAGGATCATTTCAGATTCATCAATCCGTCGGGTCTTGGCATAAACCTCTGCTAAAAACAACCGGTAAGTGAAACTGTCCGGACTTATCTGCAAACCTTCCTTAATCAAATTTTCCGCTTTTTCAATTTCCTTTGCAGACAGCCAGAAACTTGCAATGCCGATCCTTGTCTTCTCATCCTGACCATTTTCAACCAGGGCCTTATCCAGAATTTTCCGGGCCGATTCTTTTTTACCCTGGGCCATAAATACCTTGGCCAGATTGAGCTTGTAAAGAATCACATCCGGTTTCAGTTCGATAGCTTTTTGGAGATTTAATTCAACAGCACCAAAATTTTTCTCGTTTGCTTCCAGCTGGGCCAGGCTTAAAATAAGGGCAACATGATCAGGATTCTTTTCCAACCCTTCTTTAAGATAAACCCGCATCTGGTCTTTATCCTGCCGGAGCCTTGCCACCGAAGACAGCATGACAAACATATCTGGGGAAGACGACCCTGATTTATAAAGAGCCTGAAGAATCTGCTCTCCTTTATCATATTCTTTTTTTACAAAATGTACGGATGCCTTTAATAGATTACCATCAATATTCCCGCTGTCCTTTGCCAGTACAGCATCGGCCTGCTCCTCCGCCCTGTCCAGAGCTTTGCCGCCCAGAAGAATTTTCCCCAGGATAATACGTGCATCATTGTTGTCGGGATTTAGTTCCACCGACTTTAACAGTACGCCATACGCCTGTTTATAATTTTTCAACGCAAGTTCAGTCTTCCCTAACAGATAATAGGCGTCAGCAAATTTCGGATCAATCTGGATTGCATTCTTATATTCAAGCCTTGCTTTTACAAAATCTTTCTGCTCAAATAATTGGTTCCCTTTATCGACAAACGCCTGCTTTTTTTCATCAGGACTTGAACATCCCATAAACAGCATCAACAGCGCTGATATGAAAATAAAGATCAACGGTTTGCAAAAAAACGGTTTCATCTATTACTCCTTTCTTTAATTCTCGCACAAAGCCACAATGGCATTAAAGTCGTTTCAATTTTATTATATTCTTATAAAAAAAACACAGGGATACAGTGGATTCTATTCAGATCATCTATTTTGAATAAATTCTTCCACTGTGAGCCCAATATCCTTACAAATTTTTCGGAGTAAAATTGGAGAAATATCCCTGCCAGAGTGGAAGGGAATAGTTGTACCTCGTCCATCAATATGTCGAAATTGCTTATGCGAGCCATGCTGGCGTATTTCTTGAAATCCAAGCTGCACCAAGATAGTAGCAATTTTCTTGGCATTTAAGACTGGAATGTTACCCATTTTAAACTACCATGACTGTCTGTGTCCCAACGAACTCGCTTTCCAACTTTGGGTTACCATCTTCAAGCAACATCTCAATAACCTCTTTTAAATTCTTATTTAATTCGTCCAAAGTTTCGCCCTGGGTATGGGCTCCGGAAAAACCTGGAACAAAGCCTACATAAAGACCTGTCTGAGGGCATTTTTCCACAACTGCTGTAAATACTTGCATATATATCTCCTCATATTATTTTTTGGACTCATTAACTCGTCAAAGAAATATAGAAATAATATAACATGTTTGCATAATTTTTTAAAACTTTAAAAATTAGCCGATAAAACCCCTGGCCGCCAGAATAGCCAGGATAACGACAGACGGCTTTGCCAGAAAACCGGACTGGCCCCTTAATTCGCCGACAAGAACATCAAAGCTGAAAAACAGCACCAGTGCCTTTGCCAGCGTTGCTCCTGCATTGAAATCCTGCAAATGAAGCGTCGGTAAATTCGGGAACACTAAAATCACGATAAATACCAGGATATCAAGGGATGTAATTTTGAACCCTTGTATCCGCCGGGTCAAATTCATTGTTGAAATAACAAGTAAAACAAGAACAATAAAAGCGATATTATTCATCTCAAGCCAGGAACTTTTTATCCATGAACCGGGATTACTCTCTGCCAGATAAATCAGCAAAGGTGCAATCAGGTAAGTTGCAAACCTTAAAACATGCTCTTTGAACTTAATAAAATTGAAGAAATAACTCCCGCAGATCAGAATAATCAGGCAGATGGCAATAATGGATAGATACAAGGGAATCTGGCCGGGTATCATGATCTGAAAGGCAAGGAGCAGGGGGAAGCCATATCTCAAACCGCCGAAACTGATCCTGATAAAAATATTTCGTTCTTTTAGAACTTTGAGGCGTTTTTTAACGACTGTATCAAAACTGCTGTCCCTCCTGAACATCCAGTTCTTTTTCCTGGCAACAAAAACCGATAAAAGAATCATGGAGGAGATGGCCATGAATCCCAGAACATGAACCCAGTCGGAATAAAAACGGAATATCAGGGCCATGGCAATAAAACAGGCCTGGATAATGTAAATACTCAGCACGGCTTCGGTATGAAAGAGCCCGAACCGCAGAAGCCTGTGATGAAAATGATTCTTGTCAGCAGAAAACGGGGACCTTTTTTTAATGATCCTTTCAACCATAACCGTAAGGGTATCGAGAATGGGAAATCCAATAAGCGGCAAAGCAAGAACCCTGCTGTAAGGAGTATTTGTCTGGGTCAGGACAATGACAAAGACAATGGATAAAAAACCAAGTAACTGGCTCCCGGCATCCCCCATGAATAAGACCGCCGGATGAGTATTAAATCGTAAAAACCCTGCAAGACCTCCCACCATGGCGATTGCCATGATCGCAATTTGAGTGTTTCCATACTGGTATGCCAGAAATACGATCAAAATAAAACTGAGCATGGAAATGCCCCCGGCAAGCCCGTCCAGCCCATCCGCAAGATTAATGGCATTGGTCACCCCAAGGATAACCACCAGGGTCAAAGGAACCGATACAAACCAGGGCAGAATCCAGCCTACCGGTGCCAGATCACCCAGACAGGTGATCTCCACACCGCCAAAAAAAATCACAACCAAGGCTGCAGCAATCTGGGGAACTATCTTCTGCTTTGCATTTAAGGGCCTGATATCGTCCCAGATCCCGAAAACCACGATAATGATCGAACCGATCAGCACAGAACTGACAAAAGCATCCTTTGTCACCCATATGAGCATGGGAACAAACGCACCGACAGCAATGGAAATACCGCCGGTTTTGGGCATGGGCACAACATGCACTTTTCTTTCATCCGGGACATCCATTATATTCATACTGAATGCCAGGCGCTTGAATACCGGCACCAATGCAATGGTTAAAAACAACGAAAGAATGAATACTGTAAATAGATACATTTTCAGGACAATCCTGTCCTGGACTCAGACAAAAGCCATTTCCATACAGGAACGACGCTGATGTTGTTGTTTAACAAAATTTCATCATCCCATGTTACGATTGTACCCGAAGGGATAGAAAACTCTTCCATTGCTTTAACAAGCCCCCGAAGTTCACGTTCAAAAATCTTTTTATCCGATATTTTCCAACAGACCTGAATCAGTTTTACCTCTTTTGTGATTTTATGACGGGCAAAAAAATCTGTTTCATAGCCACCTTTGGTATTCACATATTCTATATCATACTTATCTCGGCGCAAATGCATAAATACCAGATTTTCAAGAAGCAAACCTGCATCTGATGAATTTCGAAAGGTCATGGCATTTAAAAGACCTGTATCAATGGTATAGATTTTAGCAGGATTCAGGATTCGTGCTTTTTCGGATCGGGTATGAATCGGGACTCTTGAAAACACAAATGCGTCAATCAAATGATCAAGATATTCATATAAACTGTTTTTGGTGCATTTGACCGACATGCTTTTCAGTGTGTTATAAAATTTATTAACACTGAATTTTCTGCCTGAAGAAATCATAATATTACGGACCAGATATTTGATGGCTGTCACATTGCCTACCCTGTGGCGTTCAATGACATCTTTAAGCAGAACAGTGTCTATATATCCCTGCAATATTTCAATTCGAGTGTAAGGATCAAGATTCTGGACTTCGGGGAAACCACCGGTTTCAAAATAGGTTTTTACAGCCTTTCGGAGAATGGATACTGTTTTTGCCCCAAATGTTTTGGGTTTTTCAATAAAGAGGCCATGAAATCTTAAAAATTCCTCAAAGCTGAATGGGAAAATTTCTATTGTCAGAGAGCGGCCCCTTAACCCGGTTGCAATTTCAGTACTCAGAAGTTTTGATGATGAACCGGTAAGGTAAATATGTACATTTTCAGTATCAAGCAAGCGCCTGATAAAAACTTCCCACTGGTCTATCCGCTGAATCTCGTCAAAGAAAAAATAACAAGCGCTGTCTTTGTTTTCGGGGTATTTAGCATAATATACATCAAGAATTTCCTGAAAATGAGAGACATTAAATTCAAGTAAACGGTCATCTTCAAAATTCAGGAATAAAATATCTTCTTTACGGG
>QMMT01000025.1 GCA_003647385.1 Deltaproteobacteria bacterium | reverse complement strand
ATAACAAATATGATACAGCCAAAAAGAAACCTTGGCCTTTTGTTGTTTTTCTTTAATTCCATTTGTCTTTTTTAACACCATTTGATTTTTTAAAGTGGGTGGCTTTTATATTCAAATCTGTTGCCACCTTAATAAAGCTTTATACTATGGGTCTAATTTTTCTGCAAAGCTAAATGATGGGGTGTTTTTACCCTTCGGGGCATACTGCCCCACGTCTAAAAAATATAAGTTGCTGTAATTGCTATGTTTATAGTTGGCATAGAGTTTGCTATTCCACCTTTGTAGAGAAAACAATTTTAAAAACAGGAATAGGAATTCACCATGGTAAGTATTGATGACAGTCAAAATTCGATCCTTCAAAAAGGGCCAAAGGCAACAGCAATTTGCGGTAAAAAAAACAAACCATGTATCCTGCTGGCCGAGGATAATTATGAAATGCGGGCGTTACTTGCATTAGTGATTAGCGGAGCCGGTTATGAAGTTGTCGAGTGTCCGGACGGATGGCGTTTACTTGAATATCTCAGCCCTTACATTTTCCCCAGCTCGAAACACGGGAAAGTCGATCTTATAATTTCCGATATTCGAATGCCGGGCATAACCGGCATCGAGATACTGAAGGGTCTGCCGCAAGGGGAGGGATACCCCCCAATTATTTTGATTACTGCATTTGGGGATGAAGATACCCATCATCAGGCTGAACAGCTGGGGGTCGCAGCAATGTTTGACAAGCCGTTTGAGATGGATGATTTACTGGGTAAAGTCCGGGAGATCGTTCCATTGTAAAATTAAGATGAGATTAATATCAATCACTGCAAATAGATAAAAAAGGAAAGAACATGAATAAAAAAAAAGGACAAAGCTTTAAGATACAATGGCATCCTAAGATAGAAAGTACTGAGAATGATTACCGCGTTTTACTTGCAGAAGATGACCTGGAGATGCGGAAGATGCTGGCGTGGTCCCTGCGAGAAGAAGGCTTTGATGTGACGGAATGCAAGGACGGTAACAGTTTAATGAAGCGACTGGGTTTTTTGGATACCTTGGGAGAAACAGAGACCTTTGATTTGATCATTTCAGATATTCGGATGCCGGGTGTAACCGGAACGCAGGTACTTGAGGCCATCAAAGACTATGAGGACTTTCCACCTATGATCCTTATCACAGCATTTGGTGATGAAGTTACCCATATAAGGGCGAAAAAGCTTGGCGCAGTAGTGGTAATCGATAAACCATTTGATATTGATGACTTGTTTACCACAATTGCGCAGGTGATACCATTCAAGCAAAGCTCAACAGATCTACAGCGGTTGTTATTCAGAGAGAGGGGATCTACGGTTCAATTTCCCATGAATATCATTTTCAGGCATGGTTGCGGGTCTGGCCATGCAAGGAGTTTTATCCAGGAACAGGCAAGCAAACTAAATCGTTTCGATTCATTTATTCAGCGCTGTCACGTAATGGTTGATCAGCCAACTTCCGAAAAGCAGCTGAAACACAGGTGTCTTGTGACGGCCACTGTCTCATGTACTCGGAAAACTTTGGTTGCAACGCATAACTCAGGCAAAGACAATGGTCATGAGAATCTCTATCTGGCCATCCAAATTGTTTTTGATAAACTGTATCGTCAAGTAAAAAACTACCACAAAAAACTTAACAGCAGTAAATTCCACTCATCCATCACACAAGGAGAACAAATAAGATGAATTCGAAAAAAAAACAAAATAAGTTAATGCAAATATGGAGTCGATTCAACCTCATTGCTTTTTGCACTATTATCATTCTGACATCCGGCATGTTTGTGCCTGCTGCCTATTCACAAAACAACGGTATGGAAAGTTTGAAAAAAACCGGAAAAGCATTCGCAGCCGTGGCAAAAATGGTCTCACCTTCAGTGGTGTTTATCAAGGTGGAAAAAATTGTTGATAGGCAAGGTGTTGTTGAATCCTCCTCTCCATTTGAGGGCCAAAACCCCCTTGGAGAAGAATTTTTAAAACATTTCTTTGGTGGCTACCCTTACTCTCATGCACCCCAGCAACAACAGCGTTTAGTGGGACAAGGTTCTGGTTTTATTCTTTCTGAAGACGGATATATTTTAACCAACAACCATGTGGTCGGCGGCTCGGATAAAGTCACGGTTAAGCTTCAAGATGGCCGGGAATATGCAGCTAAGACGATTGGTACGGATCCACATTCTGATATAGCCGTGATCAAGATTGACGCTGAAAATTTACCGGTACTGGACTTAGGAGATTCAGATAAACTCGAAGTGGGTGAATGGGTTCTTGCCATCGGTAATCCCTTTGGTCTGTCTCATACACTTACTGCCGGTATTGTCAGCGCGAAGGGACGAAGCAGTCTTGGACTTGCAGATTATGAAAATTTCATTCAGACTGATGCCGCCATAAATCCCGGTAATTCAGGAGGCCCTTTAGTAAATCTGGATGGTAAGGTTATCGGTATGAACACAGCCATCTTTACCCGTAATGGTGGTTATATGGGCATTGGTTTTGCCATCCCCATCAATATGGTCAAGGCGGTAAAAGATCAATTGATCAAAACCGGGGGGGTAACTCGAGGGTATCTTGGAATCATCATCCAAGACCTTACACCTGAGTTAGCAGAATCATTCGGCCTGGATGATCTTAAAGGGATATTGATTGCCCAGGTTACTAAAGATTCTCCGGCTGAAAAGTCGGGATTGAAACAAGGAGATGTGATTTTAGAGTTTGGAGACAAACCGGTAAAAGATGTCGGCGCATTTCGTAATCGTGTTTCACTTAAAGCCTCTGGGTCAAAAGAGAAAATTACAATATTGCGTGATGGGAAACGTCGTATTCTCAATGTCACTATTGGTAAACTCCATGATGATGGTTCAGTCGCCGACACTGCATCGCATACTCTGGCAGAGTTGGGATTAACCGTTCAGACTCTAACGCCGGGCCTTGCCGAACAATTGGGGTATCAGGGGGAAAAGGGAGTGGTTATCACACAGGTGAACCCTGGTACGATCAGCGCATCAGCTGGACTCAGACCCGGCATGTTGATTCTGGAAATAAATCGCAAGCAAGTAAACAATGTCGATGAATTCAAGCAGGCCCTCACACAAAATAGGAAGAAAAACTTTCTCCTCCTGCGTGTTAGTGATGGAAAATATTCTCACTACCTGACCCTGAATATCAAGAAATAATGGATTAGTAACTTTACGACTTTTTATATGAAATTAATTATAAGCAAATTGGAAAGATCTTTTTCAAATTCACCCGGTCGAATTGCTGTAATCGGTTATACCGCTCTTATTATATTGGGGACTTTTTTATTGTATTTACCGGTTTCCACAAACGATCATCTTCATTTTGTTGATGCCCTGTTTACTGCCGCGTCTGCCGTCTGTGTCACTGGATTAACCATAGTCGATACCGCAGGAACGTTTACCCTCTTTGGGAAGATGGTTATCCTTTCTCTGATCCAGGTGGGTGGTATTGGTATTATGGTATTATCAACCATTTTTTTATTCTCAATTGGGAAAAAAGTCAGTATTACTGGTAGAATATTGCTTCAGGATACATACAGCTTGAGCCATGGAAAAGGAACGCTGCCTCTTATAAAAGACATTGTCTTATTTACAGTTGCGATTGAATCTATAGGTGCCGTGATATTATTTTTCCGATTCCACTCCGGTCAGACAACAGGGATGGGAATTTTTTATTCTGTATTTCACTCTGTCAGTGCATTTTGCAATGCAGGCTTTTCGCTTTTTTCAAACAGTTTTACAGGCTATACGCATGACTGGGTATTGAATCTTACCATCAGCGCCTTGATTATCCTTGGTGGTATCGGTTTTGTTGTTCTTTCTGAAATAAAAAATGTATCATTTTCCAGGCGGATGTGGTCCCATTTGAGCCTGCATACAAAACTGGTCCTTTCAAGCACGGTGCTGCTTCTTTTTATCAGCACGGCAGCATTCTTTTTATTAGAATGGCAGAACACTTTAAAGGAAATGACAATACCGTATAAACTACTGGCTTCTTTTTTCCAATCTGTAAATGCCAGGACTGCCGGATTCAATACCGTTCAAATTGGAGAATTAACCAATGAAACTCTGCTGTTAGCCATGATTTTGATGTTCATCGGCACGGCACCCGGTTCATGCGGTGGTGGAATCAAAATCACAACGTTTTCAACCATAATTATTTTTGGGGTGTCCCGGCTTTTCGGGCAGGACTCTCCTCAAATCTTTTACCGGAGGATATCTGATGAAAGTATTACCAAAGCTGTCAGCCTCATCATGGTCAGTTTCTTTGTAATCACCATTGGAATTATACTGTTACAGCAAACAGAGATTGGGGAGGTTTCTCATCGATTCAGCAGGGGGGCATTTTTGGAATTAATGTTTGAAAATATAAGTGCTTTTGGCACAGTCGGGTTGTCAACCGGTATCACATCTACCCTTTCAACGGCCGGCAGACTGATTATTACGATGATGATGTTTGTCGGGCGGATTGGTCCTTTGGTGATTGCTATTGCTATCAGCAGGCATGGAGCAGCAAAGAAGTATTCTTATGCCCGGGATGATATCATGATAGGATAAGGAGAAACCCATGAAACAGTTTTTAGTAATCGGGCTTGGAAATTTTGGATATTTTCTGGCGACACACCTTTACAGCAAAGGTCATGATGTAATGGCCATTGATAAAAAACCGGAACTTGTAGATCGTATAAAGACCAAAGTAACACAGGCTATTGTGGCAGATGCTACCGATGCAGATGTTATTGGTTCTTTGGGTGTAAAGGAGATGGATGTAGCGGTGGTCAGTATTGGGTCTGTTTTGAGTAATTCAATCTTAGCAGTTCTTAACCTCCAAGAGGCCGGTATACGGCATATCGTTGCAAAAGCAATTAATGAACCCCATAAACGGGTACTTGAAAAATTAGGGGTACGGGATATTTGTTTTCCGGAAAAAGATAATGCCATTTCTATGGCTGAAAAGCTCCATAATCCAAATTTAATAGATTACCTGCCGTTTATGGAAGGGTATGGGATAATAGAACTGGCAGTACCAAAAAGTTTTATCGGAAAATCACTCCGGCAGGTCAAACTGCCCAATCGGTATGATGTTCAGATTATTGCAATCAAGGAGATGATTTCTGAAAAGGTGTACTTTATCCCAAAAGCAGATTTTATTTTTAAAGATAATGGTGTCATGATTCTCCTGGGATCGGAAAGTGGACTTAAAAAACTCAAAACCAGTTAAAAATTAATCTGAAACTATTCGAAAGCGGTTGGCAAAAATTAACCTTGTCAAAACTCACTATTATTGCAGGGAATCGTTGATTGCTTCCTGTATGGCCTTTACATGTGATTGCCCTGCTGTAACAAGGATCAGAAATAGATATTTTTATAGTGTTTGAAAAAAGAATTTGTGATATTGTAATTGGTAAATACCAACTTGTTTTCCGAGGAAGAATAAATGAAAAAATTAGGTGATATCCTTACAGGTGAAAATCCCTTTGAGGAAATTTTAATGGGAAACGAGGCCGTTGTCAGGGCAATGATAGAAACAGGGACTAAAGTGGTGACGTCTTATCCCGGCTCACCAACCCCTGAGATCGCAACAGCCATTCAAAGCGTCACAGAAACTGAACGTCCTTTTTATTTTGAATTTTCAGTTAATGAAAAGGTGGCTACGGAGGTGGCATTCGGGGCTGCATTAAACGGCAATCTTTCCTGTGTATTTTTTAAAAGTGTAGGATTGAATGTGGCGCTTGATACCTTTGTACAGTTGGGATTGATGAATATTATCGGCGGCATGGTGGCTATTTTGGGAGATGATCCCGGAGCAAATTCCTCCCAGAATGAGCAGGACAACAGGAATGTCTATAAAATGTCCAGGGTAACGGTTTTAGAACCGGCATCTCCAAAGGAAGCCTATGAATATTATAAACATGCTGCAGCCCTTGCCGTAAAAGAACAGACCGTTGTTGTGCTGAGACTGACCACCCATGTCTGCCATGCAAGGCAGAAAGTTAAGTTTGATGCCTATAAAAATACCCCCTCCTATCGAACGGATTTCAATTCGGAAAATGGTCCGTATATAGCGTTGACAACAATGGCGCTGGATATGAAACGAAAATTAATTAAAAAACTTCATCGATCAAAACAATATATCAGACAAGCGGGCTTAAATATGGAATTGGCCTCTCAGAACAGTCGAAAAAAAGGTATCATTACTTCCGGGTTGACTTATTTGTCTTTGCTGGATGTGCTTGAAACAGCAGCATACAGGCCTGATATTTTAAAACTGGGTGCTGTAAATCCCCTTGAAGAAATCAGTATCCTTTCCTTTTTAAAAGCTCATGACGAGGTTCTGATTATAGAAGAACTGGATGATATCCTTGAAATTCAGATTAAAGCCATGGCGTATGATGAAGGTCTTACAGTAAAATTGATCGGGAAAAAAGAGGATGAAGATTATGTGGGTGAATACACCCCGGATAAGGTAAGGGGAAAACTTGTAAGCGTATGGCCGGATATAACAACTGATAACCCAAAAGCGTTTGTCCTGCCGTTTGACATCCCGGCAAGGCCGGCGCAGATGTGTCCCGGATGTGGGCATAGGAGTGCTTTTTTTGCTATCAAAAAAGCCCTGGGAAAAGAAGATGTCACAGTAGCGGATATCGGCTGTCACACGTTGGGATATATGCCGCCTTATAACATAGGTGAGGTTTTAATGTGTATGGGTGCTTCTCCGGGTATGGCATCCGGATTGTCCTTGTTTAATGATAAAAAAAGAGTGGTGGCCTTTTTGGGAGATTCAACCTTTTTTCATGCCGGTCTTCCAGGGTTGATCAATACGATTTTTAACCATCACAATATGACGTTGATTATTATGGAAAATGGTACCACAGCCATGACCGGTCATCAGGATCATGCGGGTGAAGAAATTTCCATTGAAAGTCTTTTAAAAGGGCTGGGTATTGAAAATGTTTTCTTATGCGATACCTACAAACAGGAAAAATTAACAGATCTTGTAAAGACCGCCATGAGAATAGACGGTATCAGTGTGGTCATTGCCAGTCACCCCTGCATGCTCAAGTTCACAAGGCTTCAAAGAAAAAAACCAGGGTTTATTCAAAAGCATATTACCATTGACCAGGAAACCTGCAATCAAACCCATGACTGTGTGGAGCAGTTCGGCTGTCCCACCTTTATCCGAAATCCGGACCAGAGTGTGGATATCAATCTTGATCTATGTATCGGGGATGGATCATGCAGGCCATCGTGCCCCCAACAGGCAATTGATTTTGATAAAGGAGTAAAATGAAAGCATATAATATTCATATCACAGGTGTCGGCGGGCAGGGTATTGGATTGTTGAGTCAGGCGTTGTTGCGGGGAATAGATCATGCAGGAATTAATGCCCTTGCCGTGGATACCCACGGTCTTGCCCAGAGAGGGGGTGTGGTCGTTTCCATGATTCGATGCGGGGATAAGATCCATTCCCCGATGATCATGAAAAATAGTGCCGATCTTGTCTTAGGTATGGAGATTCATGAGGCCATGCGGGGACTTGAAACGGCTTTGAAAAAGGGTGGCACGCTGGTATACTTGGATGTCTCCTGGCAACCGCTGGGTGTTCGTCTGGGTCTGAACACTGAACTGACTGCAAACGATATTCAGACGGCATGTGAGTCTATTGGTGCAGTTGCTGTTAAAGTGGATACCCGGACCATGGACGATTCAAGGATGCAGAATATGGCACTTTTAGGGACCATTGCAAAACAGAGAATAGTCCCTGGTGTATCAAAACAAAATTATGACGATGCTTTGGAAGACCTTCTTTCAGGAGAAATGTTAAGGAAAAACAAAGAGATTTTTAATGTATATGCATGAATTTTCCTTTAAAGAAAAAACTTTGAGCCGCAGTTTAATAAATGGAGATTTGTATTGAGAGAAATTATCCTAATTAATATTACCGGTAAAGACAAACCCGGTTTGACCACCAGCTTAACCAATATCCTTTCGCAATATGAAGTCATTATCCTGGATATCGGGCAGGCTGTTATTCATGATTATCTTTCTTTGGGCATACTGGTTGAAATACCATCAAAACATTCATCATCGTCTATCCTTAAAGATCTTCTATTCCAGGCCCATGAACTTGAGATTCAGATTCGGTTTTCGGCCATTGATGCTGAAAGCTATATCGGATGGGTCGCTTCTAATGGCCATGAACGAAGGATCATAACACTTCTGGGTCGTACCCTGACCGCAAGGCAGCTATCCGAAGTTACAGCTGCAATCGCAGCCAACCAGCTCAATATTGATATTATTACCAAACTTTCCGGATGGGTGCCGCAAGATGAGACCGAACGATTCCCCAAAGCCTGCATACAGCTTACCGTATCCGGCAAGATGCATGATCCTGGCAGATTACGCCGGCAATTGCTTGAAATTTCAAAAAAAACCGGGATTGACATCTCTTTTCATGTAGATGACATTTATCGCCATGCCCGCAGGTTGATCGTTTTTGATATGGATTCAACTTTAATCCAGTGTGAAGTCATTGATGAACTGGCAAAGCACGCCGGAGTTGGAGAACAGGTCGCACAGATTACTGAGTCTGCTATGAACGGTGACATAGATTTTAAACAAAGTTTCACCCAGCGGGTGGCTCTGCTCAAAGGCCTGGATGAAAAAGTACTGGCTCAGGTTGCCGAAAATCTTGAGTTGACTGAAGGTGCCCAGCGTCTGGTTACTGCCTTAAAAAAACTTGGGTATAAAATAGGCATCATATCCGGTGGCTTTGATTATTTCGGTGGATATCTACAGAGCAAACTGGGGCTTGATTATGTTTTTACCAATGCACTTGAAATCAAAGAGGGTAAAGTTACCGGAAGTGTTACCGGTGATATTATTGACGGGCATAGAAAAGCCGAAATCCTCAAGACCATTGCCACGGTAGAAAATATCAGTCTTCAGCAGACCATCGCTGTTGGTGACGGTGCCAACGATCTTCCAATGATCAGTATTGCCGGTTTAGGCATTGCATTTCACGCCAAGCCGACTGTAAAGGAAAACGCACAAAAGTCCATATCCAGCGTTGGATTGGATGGGCTGCTGTATCTGATGGGAATCAGCGAAAGAGAGATACGTCAGCACTATTCTTAGATGGGTTATCCTTAGAATAGAATCCTAAATCGGTTGCTTGATTTTCATATGGCACCATATTCTTCAAGATAGGTATCGATTTTTGAAAGCATGTGATCATCAAGAATCACCTTGCCATCTATTTCTTTATTGTGCAGGTATTCCTTTATTTCCGTGATGGTGACAATGGAGTGGATGGGAATGCCAAGGATCTCTTCAACTTCCTTTAATGCATTTTTTTCGGTTTTGCCTTTTTCCTGGCGGTTCACACTGATAACAATACCGTTGACCTTTGGATTATCACAGGATTTAAGGATTTCAAGAGATTCCCTGATGGCTTTCCCGGATGTAATGACATCATCAACCAGAATCAGTCTGGAATCGGTTGTCAGGGGCATGCCCACAACAAGGCTCTTGTCAGCATAGGTTTTAGCTTCTTTTCGATTGAATACATACCCTTTATCCAGGCCCATGTCAGAAAGTGCCATGGCAGTGCAGATGCATAAAGGGATCCCTTTGTAAGCAGGGCCATAGATCCCGTCGAAGTTGTCAGAGAAATGCTCCTGTATGGCTTTGGCATAATAGATACCGAGTCTTTTAATTTTAAATCCGGTATCAAACATGCCGGTATTGATAAAGTAGGGGGCAATCCTGCCGCTTTTCAATTCAAATTTGCCAAATTTTAAAGCATTGCACTCAATTAAAAATTCAATAAATTCTTCTTTATATGTCATTTATAAAAATCCTTTAAACTAAAGATCACACGTAACCTGAAGGTCACACGTAAAATATTTTTTTATTTACAACGCCAGGAAAAATATTGGGAAAGATCAACATCTTTACCGGATTTCAGCAAGGCTTTTGCATTAAAGTCTTTCATAGCACGAAGTGTGGAAGATTCGAATACCGGTCCGTCTTTGCAGACCACCTGTTTGCCGCAGACACAGGCTCCGCAAACACCAAAACCACATCGCATGTAACGTTCCAAAGAGACCTGACAGGGGATGTCATACTTTTCACAGATACAAAAAACAGTGTACATCATGATTTCAGGTCCGCAGGTATAGACACTGTCAAAGTGTTTTCCTGATGTAATTTCTTTTTCCAAAAGATCTGTTACAAATCCTTTATAACCAAAACTTCCGTCATCCGTACAAAATAGCCTTTCAATATCAAATCGCTCCGGGTAGAGAATATACTCTTTGGATCTTGCCCCATGAATAAAGGTTGTACTTTTGGAAAGCTGTTCCATCAGGGTGGCCAGAGGTGCCATTCCGCAGCCGCCGGCTACGACCGCTACTTTGTCATCTGGTTTGATATTAAACCCGTTTCCAAAGGGTCCCCGGATTCCAATCAGGTCACCCGTTTCCAGTGAAATGGCTTTAGTAGAAAAAAGCCCCTTGGCCTCAATGGTAATGGCAAAATTTTCTTTTGAATGATAAGATATGGTATAGGGTTTTTCATCCATACCCGGTATCCATACCATGATGAATTGACCGGGCTTGAAAGGCAGAGCATGGTTAAAAAACAAAGTGGCAAAGTTTTGGCTTTCAATTTGTTTTTTTCCAACTCTGAGCATGATATGGTTCTGATCGGTAATAGTGTTCATGATTGGTTTCCCTCATGGGCAGCCCCTTTAATGTCATCTAAACTGCAATGATGATCTAAAAACCAGGCTTCCATTTCATCTGAGACCGTTTGAAACACATCAATACCCCTGTACCGGACAGCACTTCCAATTCCCACAAGGCTTGCTCCTGCCATGATCATTTCGATCGCATCTTCCCCTGTAGTAATGCCGCCGAGCCCAATGATGGGAATGTCTACGGCCTTGTAAATATCAAACACACATCGAATGGCAACAGGTTTTATCATGGGACCTGAAAGCCCTCCTTTTTTAAAGGACAGCACCGGCATCTTTGCTTCAATATCAATCACCATCCCCGGGCCCAGGGTATTGATGGCGCAGATGGCATCAGCACCGGCATCTTCACAGGCCTTTGCTATATCACCAATATTCAGTGCCTGGGGTGTTAATTTTACAATGAGCGGGACATTGATTACTTTTTTAACAGCTGCGACAACATCATGGGAAGACTGTGGGTT
>QMMT01000024.1 GCA_003647385.1 Deltaproteobacteria bacterium | reverse complement strand
TGTATATTCTTGGCCGGATTGAGGAGTCAAACGGTGAAAAAGTGGCCATAAAGATAGCGGTTGTGGATATAAGTGGTAAAAAATGGCTGAATGAATGTTTTGCGTATGAGGTTTCCGAAGGCTTTCACAGGGATCAAAGAAATCATAACCTGGATCCTTATGATCCTCTATTTGAAGAAGCTGCTGCAAAAATAGTTGAAGAGTTAAATGATCACTCTTTACAAGAACTGGAAAACCTGCATTACATTACCGATTTAAGGTTTGGTGCCAATTTTTCTGAAAGTACCTTCATGCCATATATGGAAACTAAGAGAGGAATCTTATCTTTGGTGAGTAAACCCAGTGACGATGATCCTATGTTGCAACGGGTGAAGGCTATTCGAGTGAGAGATCAGCTTTTTATTGATAGCTTGCAGGACAACTATGCCTCTTTTTCTGAGCAGATGAATGAAAGTTACCTGATGTGGCAGGAGCAGAGTCTTTTTGAGGTTCATGCCGAGCGTGAAGCAAGAAGAAAAAGCATTGGCCAGGCCATAGGGGCTGGTCTTCTAATCGGCCTGGCTATTCTCTCAGGGGTGTCAGGATCAAGATCCAGCAGCACTGGCAGTAGTGCAGCCGGTGCGACAGGAGCGATTCTGGGTGGCATAGCCGGTGCTTCTTTACTTTCAAAGAGTTTTAAGACCAGCGAGGAAGCAAAAGTGCATCGTGAATCACTTAATGAGCTTGGCCAATCTGTTGATATGTCGCTGTCTCCGCAGGTTGTTGCCTTTGAAAAAGAAACAGTTGAACTGACCGGTAATGCCAAAGAACAATTTGAACAGTGGCGTGAGTTTCTTCAAAGAATATATGCAGAAGAGCGGACACCTGATGTACAATTATAATACTAAGAGATATTGTGATTGAAAAAAAACTTAAAAAAGCTTATCTGCGAAGTGCCAGAAGCAGAATGCAGATAGGGATCGGTTTGTTTGTAAGTATTTGTCTCTGCGGTCTATTGGTGATTGGTCTTTCCTCGTATAATTTCTCCGAAAGCAGCAACGTGTCGAAAATTGTCCCACCCAAAAAGGTTCTGCGCGAAAATGATACAAAAAAAATCCGTGAAGAATTCAAAAAAACACTACAACTATATGAAACTGAGATAGAGCCCCGCCTGCAGGCAGCGCAAATTGAACGGTGGAATCCAGATGCGATTTTTGAAATATCTGAGCTTAAAAAAAAGGTGATGTTGAATTTTAGCAATGGTGATTATAGGATTGCAATAGACAATCTCCAGTTACTCAAAAGCCTAACTGAAGCGAACTTGGAAGAAGCGGATCATATCTTTGAGGAAAACCTGGGGAAAGCCACCTCATTTTTGGCAGAGGGTCTCTACGTTGAGGCAAAATTTCATATCGAAAAGGCATTGTCAATCTATTCACAGTCACCTGAAGCATTGATGCTTCAACAGGAGATCGAAAGACTCCCATATATACTTCCGCTTTTAGATGGGGCAAAGGTTGCCCGGGCTGAGCATGATCTTCAAAAGGAATATGATTATTTACAGCAGGTGATACGAATTGCGCCGGAGCATGAAGTCGTCAACGATCGATTGACGGTGCTGGCCGGGCTCATCAAAAGGCAAAAGTTTGAAGCGCATATGTCTGAGGGTTTTGTAGGTATTAAAGAAAGACAGGCCAAAGAAACCAGGTACCATTACCAGGCGGCCAGGAAAATTGATTCTAAAAGGGCAGAACTGTCAGTGCTGTTAGATCAGTTGCTGGAACTGGAAAAATCTCTTCGAGTTCAGCAGGCTGTCAAACAGGCTGAAGAGGCAATCCGGCGGGATGACTGGCAGCAGGTTAAAATAAATTTTGCCAGGGCAGCAGAGGATGAACCGGAAAATAAGACGGTGATCGAAGGACTTAGACGCGCCAACCATGTGCTTGGCCTGCGGGAACGGTTCAGCCAATATTTTAAAAATCCTTACCGACTTGCCCGTGCAGATGTCCGCAATGAAGCGGAGCAGATGTTGGTGCTGGCCCAGGCAGCTTCAAGCTATAGCTTTGCAATAAAAAGACAGGCGGAACAATTAAGTGAGTTCATGACCAAGGTCAACCGATTTATACCTGTAACGGTCATTTCTGATAATGAAACTTATATATCCGTTCGCAGTATTGGTAAGGTCGGTCTTGTTTTAAAAAAAATAATACAGCTGAAACCTGGTCGTTATACCTTTGAAGGGGCGCGCAGCGGTTTTAAATCAAAACTGGTGCAGGCCTTTATCCCCTATGATCAGAATCATTTCAGCGTGCAGGTAATTTGCCATGAACCAATTTGATAAAAAATTAGAGCAGGCAAAGAATCGTCAAAAAAGAGTGTACCTTATTGCGGGTATAACCGGCCTGGTCATTTTCTTGCTCATGGCTGTGCTGTTTGTTATCTCCCGTGGAACTCGTGTTGAGATCATACCTCAGGATGCAAAAGCACATGTTGTGTACAGGGTTGCTGAAGGCCTGGGGTTTTCCCTGGGAGATACTATTTATTCTTTTATCGGAAATCTGGTGATTACTGCCACTGCACCCGGCTTTAAGGTTGCGAGGGCATCTATTGATGCTGTACATCTGGGCAAGGTCTTTCCTTTGGAATTATTCGAGTTGCCAGGACGTCTTGTCGTTGAAATTTTTGGAGAGGATGATATCCTGGCAAAAACAGCATGGCGAATTAATGATCATGATATTGCGGTCTCAGACAGGCTTGATATAGAGCTTGAACCCGGCACTTACCAGCTTTTTATCGACAATCCTTTTTGCCAGCCAAAAGAAGTGGCACTTGAAATTATGCGCGGGGAACAGACGCAGTTGCAGGTAAATTTACAGCCTGTGAATGGCTTGTTTCGTATTTCTTGCCAGCCTTCCGGAGCCATGGTTTTTCTTGATCATAGACAGATTGGCTTGACACCTTTACAATTTAATCAAGATGGCGATCGATATGGACTGCGGGTTGTACTTGAGAACTATATTGAAACCGTTGAACAGGTATCCATTACCCGGGCCAGGCCAACGGTGAGTCGCAATTACAACCTGGAACTTAAAAAAGGTACGGTAAGGCTTGACCTGGAACCGGAAGAAGGGACGATTCTTGTGAACGGTATCAAGAGGGTCGGCCCGCTTATCCTTGACGCGACAGTAAAACACCGTCTGACCTATATGAAGGCAGGCTTTTATTCCAGCACTCAAATAGTAAGTCTTGCCGCCGATGAAGAAAGGCAGATTTCCTTTCGATTAAAACCTGAAACAGGAAAGGTCGAGATAATTTCTTCGCCGCCGGCAACCATCTGGATTGGGGGTAAGAACTTTGGCATCAGTCCTGTCAGTACAAAGCTTCCTGCTGTGGCCCATATGATTACTTTTAAAAAGCCAGGGTATCGTTCTATTGCGAAAGTGGTCAAACCGAAAGGGGGAACGATTCAAAAATTATCTGTTTCATTACTTACTGAATACCAGGCTCGCTTAAAGGAAGCACCCCGGGAATTTACTAATATAGCGGGTGTCAAACTGAAACTATATGTGATTCAAGATGGAATTACCATGGGGGCACCTCGTTCTGAGAAGGGCCAGCGAGCCAATGAATTTCAAAGAAGAATTAATTTGACAAAGCCTTTCTACGCAAGCCTTTTTGAAATAACCAACAGCCAGTTTGCTAAATTTAAATCGAAAAAAACTGTGGATACAGGCAATATGCCTGTCACTTCAGTCAGCTGGCAGGAAGCGGCAGCCTTCTGTAATTGGCTGAGTGTAAAAGAAAAAATGGACCCCTTTTACAAAACTGCGAATGGAAGAGTGATCGGTTTTGACAGACTTGCCGATGGTTATAGATTGCTTAGCGAAGGTGAATGGGAATGGCTGGCCCGTAAGTCAGGAAAAACAAGACAGACCCTGTTCGCCTGGGGAAATGATACGGTGATACCGCCTGACACAGCGAATATTGCAGACGAGAGTGCTAAAGGGCAGGTGAGATTTTTTGTTCCCAATTATAACGATGGTTATTCAGGTGTTGCCCCTGTGGGAAGTTTTGATAGAGAATCATCCGGTCTTTATGATATGGCAGGAAATGTGAGTGAATGGGTTCATGACGTCTATTTGATCGTGCCGCCACAGGCCGGTACGATATTGCACAATCCACTGGGGGTGCAACAGGGATATGCACATGTGGTTAAAGGTGCCAATTGGCGGTCCGGTACGATTACCACTCTGCGGCCGGCATTCCGGGAAGGCTTGACTGTCGGCCGTGAAGACATAGGTTTTCGAATTGGACGCTATCTATATGGAGGAAAAAATGAATAAATTGATAAGGGTGATCAATAAAAGATGGGAATTGTGGCTTTTGGTACTTGTTGTTCTTTTTGTGACGGCTGCAACCGTGTATGCAGTTCTGCCGGCAATCAGCCTGGATTCTCCAACCTCTTTTCCTGTGGATATTTGATATGTCAGAAATAGTTAAAAACTTTATCGTCCTGATCGTTTCTATTATTGTTGTCCATTTTGCTTACATTGGCTATGTTCGCCCGGAAGCCGATATACTGCTTGAGGCAGCAAGGCAGGCCGGTCAGTCAGCTCCTCGTGATCTGGTGATTGTCCTTAAGGATTATGAGCAGGAAATCTGTTTTATTCTGATGATCTGGGGAAGTTTTCTCATTTTGAGTAAGTGTCTTATTATATTAAGGGACGATTACCTGTTTGCCGTTGATTTGATTGAAGGAACAGCAGAGGAAACCCCTGACCCGGAAAAGGTTATCGCAAAGCTTGATACTGAGCTTTCAGGTGATCGCCATTCAGCACCGCTTATTCAGACCCTGCGTGCAGCCCTGTG
Source organism: Deltaproteobacteria bacterium (assembly GCA_003647385.1). Classification (GTDB taxonomy): domain Bacteria; phylum Desulfobacterota; class Desulfobacteria; order Desulfobacterales; family Desulfobacteraceae; genus Desulfobacula. The sequence goes on along the minus strand of QMMT01000024.1, from coordinate 6,422 downwards.
GCGGTATGCCGGAACCCGGAATGTACAAAATCTATCGGATGCTATTGAAAGCAGTGTTGAGGCACTTGCCGTTCGCCAGGACGCTGAAAATTCAATGATCCGATATCTTATCTGGGCAATCCCATCCATTGGTTTCATCGGCACTGTCCGTGGAATCGGTGAGGCGCTGTCTCTGGCAGATAAAGCACTTGCCGGCGACATTTCCGGCATGACCAATAGTCTTGGTGTGGCCTTTAACTCAACACTTGTGGCATTGCTGATCAGTCTCTTCCTGATGTTTATTTTTCATCAACTGCAGCGCCTTCAGGATGGCCAGGTCGTCTCTATTCAGGCCTATTGTAATCAGTATCTCCTCGCTCGATTCAAATAGCCGGTGAATTGATGAGACGGCACCGTAAATCAGAAGGATTCAACCTTGCCTTCCTTGACATCATGTCCTGCGGCCTTGGGGCTGTGGTACTGGTGTTTATGCTTGTAAAACACAATGTGAGTCAGTCAACGACTGAAACCGACCTTTTGACACAAGATTTGAAGCAGGTGGAACTTCGACACAATGAAATGCAGCAAACCCTGGAACAATTGCAACATACTGCACAATCTGAAGCAGATAAAATTGCATTGCTCAAAACCAAGCTCACACAACTTGAGCAATCGCTCTTGGAAAAAAAAGTGAGCCTTGGGCAAAAAAAACAACAATTGGCCGCTTTAAAAAATGATATTGCCAAAAGGCCGGTTGCCCAAGAAAAAGATCTTGTGGAAGATGATCGCGGTGGTGAAGAAAATTACCTGATGGGTCTTAAAATCGAGGGCCGTCGTATTGCTATGCTTATAGACAGCAGTGCTTCCATGACGGATGAAAAACTTATCGATATTATTAAAAGAAAAAACGATTCTGATGCACAAAAAAAACAGGGGCCCAAATGGCTTCGAACAAAAAAAACAGTGCGTTGGATTCTTGCACGCGTTCCCAAAGCGAGTCAGTTAGCTGTTATTTGTTACAATTCTTCGGTAAAATCGCTCGGCAAAGCCAATTGGATGAAAGCAGATAATCCTGCAACACTTACGACGCTCTATCAAGAGTTAGATGCAATTGTACCTGAAGGCGCTACCAACCTGCAAAAAGGGTTGCAGGCAGTTTCCGGGCGCGATGCAACCGATCTTTATGTGATTACGGATGGGTTGCCTACTGTCGGTGACTCTCGCTACGCAAGCCTTAATCCATTTGCCAGTTGCAGTTCTCTTTTAGGAAAATCTTCAACAATTTCCGGTGAATGTCGGGTAAAGCTTTTTCGACAAACCATTCTGGACAGCAACCTGAATCATGTGAAAGTCAATGTTATTCTACTTCCGATTGAAGGTGACCCCGATGCTGTGAATGAATATTGGGGTTGGGCAGCTTTATCAGGAGGACTGCTGATCAGTCCTGCGGTGAACTGGCCATGAAAATAAAAAAAAAGAGTTTTGATATATTCAATCTCTCCTTCCTGGATATTATTTCCTGTGGCTTTGGAGCGGTGGTGCTGCTGGTGTTAATTTCCAATACCGCTGAAAATGCTTCTCAGTTAAGCATCGTTGAGGTCGAGAGACTTCTGGGCCAGATAATTTCCATCGAGAACCGAATAGATGGTCTGGCCCAAAAAATCGATCAGCAAAAAAAGAGAAACCATGACCAGTTTGTAAAAAGCAAAGGTTTAGGGCGTACCGTTCAAAAGCTTTCAACAAGCCTGTCAATAAAAGAAAAAGAAGAAAAAATACTGGCGGGCGATCTGGAGGGGCTCTCTCTTGTTCAATCGACGCTACAGCGGGTGTCTATTTCGCCATCGACTACCAACACTGCCCGTGATGAGGAAGTGGGGGGGATCCCGGTGGACAGCGATTATGTCATTTTTATTGTTGATACATCAGGCAGTATGCAATCTATCTGGGGCCGAGTCTCACGAGAGATCCTTAATGTTTTGAGTATTCATCCAAAAGTAACAGGATTTCAAATTTTAAACGATCAGGGAAAATCTCTTATTTCAGGCTACAGTGGTCGTTGGATACCGGATACACCACAGCGGCGCAAAAATGTAATGAAAGTGTTTGATCGTTGGACAGATGCATCAAACAGCAGCCCTGTGGAAGGCATAGAAATGGCATTGAAACGCTATGCAAAACCGAGGCAGTCGATGGCGATCTATGTTTTTGGTGATGATTATACCGGTTCTTCCTATGATCCGATTATCAACCGCATTACTAAAATGAATACACTTCAACTAAACGGGCAGCGTCTCACAAAGATTCACGGGGTCGGCTTTCTCTCAAATCGCACCACCGGCCGTTTTGCTATTCTGATGCGGGAACTGACCAAGAAAAATGGGGGAACTTTTCTGGCGCTGCCGTTATAACTGAAAAATCCAATAAAAAACACCTGTGGAGAAGATTCAGGAATTACTTGTTAGAACGCGAATTTCTTGAACCAGATAATCAGAAAAAAAAGAGTCTGACCAAAGACTTAACTCTTCGCTTTGCCCTGAATTTTTTAAAAACGGTTCAACGTCACTTTTGGCCAGATCAAAATCAATCTCTTTTATTTTTCCGGATAAAAATTCAATAAGCTTCTCTTTGGTCAACACCTCAGATACATCGATATGGCCCGTTTGTGTCATTTTATTTTTAAGATAATATAAATCACACGGAATATTATTCTTTACAAACCAAATCAAATCATACCAGTCTCGGCCCTTAATATTGGTTCTTTTTGTTCGGCATAACAATGCATGCATTTTCCCGGCAAACAAACTGGGCAAGGACATGGTTTTAATGGTAAATGGGATAGGGTGGAGATGATATTTGAGTTCACTGGTAAACCCGATGGCCGGATCCTGATCAACTTCCAGTTTGATTTTCATCACAGCATTTTTATGAGTTTTCAAATTTACATCAATTTTTAACAAATGGATCACTGTATTCGCTTTGATGAAACCTGAATCAATCGGACTTTCATTCTTTTTATTTTTTTCTTCTGTAGAAACTTCAAAATCCCATAATTCCAGTTCTGATTTAACTGCACCAAGGTATTTTTTAATATCAAAATTTTTTTGTGGCGCAATTAATGAAAAATCCAAATCCTCGGAGAAACGATCCAGCTTATAAAGAATGCGCAATGCGCTTCCACCGTAAAAGACAGCCTTTTCATAAAACTTAGAACGCCATAAGCCAAGCAAAACGACTTCTTGTATGATCTCTTTCAGCGCATTCTCATGGTCATGAATCGTATTTAATTCATATCTTTTAAGCATTTGCTCAATTTTTTCATCAAACATGATAGTCCTTTAAACAATCAATCAGTAACTTTAAACGTTGTCTGCGATATCCAGCCTTAATCTGTTCTAACAATGAAAAATTAAGATTCTCGTAGAAACTGAAATCCAACCGCATTAATTCAAGGGATTCCATCATTTTCTTTTGCGTTGCAATATGAGTTTGTGTGGCTATAATGTCACATAACGCCTTTTCCGGGGAAGCAATTAGAAAATTCTTTTCATCTCCGGCATCTTGAAGTTGAATCCCAATACTGAAAGCCGTCTTGGGGCAATACAGATAAGAAAACCTGCCAACCGGAGTTTCAAACTGCTTCTTTCTTTTCGTTGTCGTGCTAATCATAAGTTCAACGCGTTCCGGTATCATGTTCCAAAATGCCAAAGCGGTTTGACCTGTGATATAAGAAGGCCCATAAATCAGATTAGCCAATACATACTTGTTATAAAGCTTATTATACTCCTTTCCCAATACATAAAGGCCCTTCTTAACCCTTATGATATCCTTGCCCCGGATAAGGCCTCTGATCTTGTCTCTTGGCTTTTTGTAATCCCTTAAAACGTGTAACAATAAATTGTAATCAAATTCTGCTGGGAACTGAATTAATCTCTTCATATATCGACCATTATGTCTAATAAATTGGACTTATTGGTTGAATTTTAAATGATATTAAATTAATAGTCAAGAATATTTTACATCCGCATGCCGGGTCAAAACTATATTATTTCCTGACAGGTTAAACAATCCCTTTGGGCATGAGAGGGATATTTTCCCCGGCAAGCACATAGCCTCCGTCAAGCCTTAAAACGCTTCCGGTCATATAGGGTGCATCCTTTATAATAAACAGGCAGGCTTTGGCTACATCTTCTATGGTTCCTGTTCGATTCAACAGGGTGTGATTGATCAGAGACTGTTTTTCCTCTTTTGTGAGGACTTCTTTCCATCCGCGTGTCCCTCTGGCATGCCGGGTATCAAAGAGTCCCAGCATGATTTCATTGACCCGGATATGGGGTGCCCCAAGACGGGCCCAGGTTTCCGTGAGACTTGAAATCCCCCGGTTGGCAGCGGCATATCCATCATTAAACACCAGGGCGGCAGGACCGGATCGTCCCACAATACCGGCTATGGAAGATATATTGATCACCACGGCATCTCTGGACTTTTTTAACAGGGGAAAGACAGAAGAGAACACCCATTGTTTCGCCTTAAGAGTGGTTTCCATTTCAAGATCCCATTGCTCTTCAAGGTATTCACCATGAACCGTGGGCCAGCCCCCCCGCTCAACATTATTAATAAGGATATCCACACGACCGTATTTTTCTTTAATACGTAAAGCAAGCCGTTCAACATCTTTAATATTACGTAAATCAGCCGCGATAATCGTATGTTCGGCTTTGGATGCCAGAAAGTCTTTTTCCATACTCTCAAAGGCATCTTCCCAGTCATGGCGGGTTAATACAAGCTTTGCACCCTCTTGCGCAAGGGCAATACCGATTCCTTTTCCAATCCCTTTTACCGCACCCAGAACCAGGGCAACTTTCCCTTTAATCTGCATCTAACTTATTCTCCAAATGTCATCTTTACACCGAACAACATAAATTTTACCCAGTCAATCCCAAAATTCAGTAAAGCTTCATCATCTTTTTTTATTTTATTTAAGAGATTTTCGGGAAGATTTATCTTGTCTAAAAGATTTTCCTCAAAGATTTGTTCCCGAAACGCATCTACGTCATATAAGCCCAGATAAAATTGATCCGATTGAGCGCCTTCAAGCTTGCCGGGCAGGATCTGATTTTTCAAGCTGATCAACTCCATGAGTTTGTCATTTTCCTTATTGTGCCTGTCCACATCCTGGCCCTTAAGCCATTCTTTTACCGTCTGCCCGGTCTTTTTGCCGAATCCTTTGCAATGAGGCTCTTCAATCAGGGCAAAATATTGGGTAATTTCCCCGGTTTCCCTTGATCTAGCAATGGCACGGGCCAGGGGATACATCCGGCAGGAGCCGGGCCTGTCTTCATAAACCAAACATCCTTTGGGCGTAACAAAGGGACACTCATATCCTGTATCCGGGTTGGGTTTAAATTCGATGACCGGCAGGCCGGATTCAGGCCCGTAATGCAGAGAGGTATAAGTTTTTAAAAATACCTGTGAAGATATTCCAAGATTATTTTTTAATCGCAGAACATCATAGGGTATCAAAGCCTGATTCAAATCACGACAGCAATCGTTAAAGCATACATTTTCAAAATTACAATTAAAATTCATCAAATCTTCAGGGTTCATCGGTATCATATCTTCTGTCATTTGTTTTCCTTTTATCTATTTTTAGATACTAATTTTTAGTCTGCATAGATTAACACTGTTTTTTTTAGATTTCCAGTCTCTTTTTGTCCTAAAGCTTTTACTATATATTGTATTTTATCCTATTGTTATTTAATACATATTGTTATTCTGTAAAATAGCACAAACAATTGAAAAACAAGGTGAATCTTTTTTGAAAAATTCTTGACAATAAGAGTTAGAGAGTGCTATTTCGATAACATTTATGCGAGCTTGGATCAGTAGTTGGTTTTATTTTTTTGATCTTAAAGCCGGACATAAGTATTACCAGGCTGACTGACAACGGTTATGGCCTGTTTGATGAAATAAAAAATAGTAGCACAACGGTATTGTGCGTTTTTGATTAACTTAATTTATGGAGGTATTTTAAATGCCATCTTTTGTAATTGCAGAAAAATGTGACGGCTGCAAAGGTGGGGACAAAACAGCATGTATGTATATCTGTCCCAATGACCTGATGGTTCTTGAACCAAATGAAATGAAAGCATACAACCAGGAACCCGATCAGTGCTGGGAATGTTTTTCATGTGTAAAGATCTGTCCTACTCAGGCCATTGAGGTCAGAGGCTATTCTGACTTTGTACCCATGGGAGGCTCTACTGTTCCTATGATGGGTACTGAGGATGTTATGTGGACATGTAAGTTTAGAAACGGCGTTATCAAACGCTTCAAGTTCCCCATCAGAACTACTCCCGAAGGTGAAGCTAATGCATATCTTGACCTTAAAGGTAAAGACCTTGACAGTGGACTGCTTTCTACGCAGGAAGCAGATGGTTATGTAC
>QMMT01000023.1 GCA_003647385.1 Deltaproteobacteria bacterium | reverse complement strand
GGGTAAGTAAATTCATCTTCGAGATAATTTCCGGATATGAATTCAATCCGCTCTGAAACATTAAATTTCTTGATTGTTTTCTCGGCAAAGGGACGGGTGGTCGACAGATCATAGACAGCAGCCTTTAATCCAGGATTGGCAAGGCAAAAATGAATGGCAAAAGTTCCGGGCCCACCACCTAAATCAAGAAGCCTTTTACAACCGGACAGATCAAGCTCTTTTGAAAGCTTAGGCGCCGTAGCCATGCCAATGTTGAACATACCCATTAAAAAGCTTTCACGCCGTTCTTCATCGGAAAAAGAAGATCTTCTTCCGGCAGATTTTCCTTCAATAATGGCTTTGTCCATTTTGTGCCATGATTCCATCAAATGATGGTGGTGCATGATCATAAATCCGAGATACTGCTGGGACTCTTTTGAAAGAAAAGTTAAGGCCGAAGGAGAATTGGAATATTTTTCGTCCTTTTTCACAAGAAGCTCTAATGCAGACAGTGCATTTAAAAGCATTGAAAGGCCTCTTTTGTCTACCTTAAGATTTTCATTGATTTCATCAATAGTTAAGGTATTTGATCCGATAGAAGTGAAAACATCAAGCTTTACACCCGTATGAAGCGTACATGTTTTCCAGTAATACCCTGACATTTCAAGAAGACTTCCCGGATTCCAGTCAAATGATTCCATGCCGTCCCCCCTTCTCTCTTTCAAATCATCCCTGTCTTATGGGCACAATAATGATTTCAACACGCCGGTTCATTGCATGATCTGAAGATATGGGACGTGATTCTCCATATCCAACGGTGTTCATTCTTTCAGGGATAACGCCATTTTGTATCAAAACACTTTTCACAGCCTCGGCTCTTTTTAAAGAAAGTGTCTGGTTATATTCTTCAGTACCCTTGATATCTGTGTGGCCTCCAATTTCTATAATTGTCTGGGGGTACTTGTTTAAGACTTCAGCTACCCTTTTAAGTTCTGCATACCCGCCAGGTTTAAGCTCGGTTGAATTAAAACCAAAAAATGCTTCACCTTTGAAAGTTGCTCTTAAAATATCCTGCTCCCTTCGTATGCTTGCCGCTTCTGAAGCAGCAACAGCATTTCTAAGTTCCTGCTCCTGCAAATCCATATACCGACCGATCTGGTTACCGGCAATGCCACCTAACGCGGCTCCGATACCTGCACCGATCAGAGTGGATTCCGTATCCCTACCAATGGCCTGTCCGAGAATGGCTCCAACCCCGGCACCAACCCCGGCGCCAACAGCAGTCCCCTGTTGCTGATTGTTTTGCAGAGTGGCACAGGAAAAAAAGCTCATGAATACCAACAAGCTTAAAACTATTATAATATTTTTTTTCATTTCAGCTATCTCCTTTTATTTCAAAAAGAATCTTTAATGTTTTTTACCATGCAATGATAACATGAATTTGAAAAAATGTATTGTTTTTCAAGTTTATTCCTTACCGATTAAAAAAATGCCGTAGGTGGCAAACAAGTTGGGTAATACTGTTACCATTTTGCCCTGGCGGTGGTTGTCTTTTGTATTAATCGCAGCCTTTTTCAAAATTCTGAATCCGACCTGATTAGAAAATTTTTGAAAATCGTTAAGACTTAAAACCCTGATATTGGGGGTATCATGCCATGAATAGGGAAGTTCCTTTGTTACCGGTGCTCTGCCGGTAAATACCAAATGCATCCTGACCTTGATATGGCCAAAATTCGGGAAACTGACCACACCCATCTTTGCCACGCGCATCATGGAATGAATCAGGTTTGACGGTTCATAGACCTGCTGAAGTGTCTGGGAGCAAATGGCATAATCAAAAGCATTGTCCGGGTAATCTTCAATTTCTTCATTAATGTCTCCCTGCAAAACAGAAATTCCCTTTTCAATACATTTAACCACCTTTGACTCTTCTATCTCTATACCCCGCTCTGTTACATTTTTTTTCTTTTTTAGCCAGTATAACAGATCTCCCTCTCCACAGCCTAATCCTAATACTTTTGATTCGGGTTCTATCCAGGAGGCAATGATTTTTAAATCATATCTTAAGTGATCATTCATTGGAGGCGTTCCTTAAAAAGCCTTTGATCAGATTATCAAGCCTGTCATTGGGAAGTAAAAAGGCATCATGTCCCCACTGGGCATCGATTTCACAAAAACTGACATCCAGGTTGTTTTTTTTCATGGCTTTGACCATCTCTTTTGACTGGTATGTGGGATAGAGCCAGTCCGACGTATAAGAGACGACAAGAAATTTTGATTTACATTTTGAAAAGGCCTTAACAAGAGACCCTGATCCATATTGTCCTGCCAGATCAAAATAATCTGCAGCCTTGGTGATATACAAAAAGGAATTGGCGTCAAAACGTTCAATAAATTTTTTACCCTGGTATTGAAGATAGCTTTCCACCTGGAATTCAGCACCGAACTCAAAACTTAAGGCAGACCTGTTTTGAAGTTTGCGTCCAAACTTCAGGCGCATGGACTCATCGGACAGATACGTAATATGTCCGATCATCCTGGCAATGGCAAGACCCATGTCAGGCTTTTTAGCTGAATAATAATGCCCGTCATTCCAGTTGGGATCAGCCATAATGGCTTGTCGTGCAACCTCGTTAAAGGCAATGGCCAGTGCTGAATGCCGCGTGGTGGTTGCAAGAGGAATGGCAGATTTAACACTGTCCGGATATCGGCTGCACCATTCCAGCACCTGCATGCCGCCAATAGATCCGCCAATCACCGATAAAAGGGATTTGATTTCGAAATGATCGATTAAAGCCTTTTGAGCTTCCACCATGTCTCCAATGGTGATGAGAGGGAAATCTGTCCCATATGGTTTGTCAGTTTCAGTATTTATAGACGCGGGGCCGGTTGATCCGGCACAGGAACTGATAATATTTGAGCAGATCACAAAATACCTGTCCGTGTCTATTCCTTTCCCCGGTCCCACCATGATATCCCACCAGCCCGGTTTGGCATCTTTAGGACTATAGTAACCTGCCATATGGGAGTCCCCTGAAAGTGCATGAAGGATAAGGATAACATTGGTTTTATCCGAGTTCAAAGACCCGCAGGTTTCATAAGCAATGGTGACAGGACTGAGCCTTGCCCCGCTTTCAAGTTTTAGCCCGCCAGGCGATTCAGCAAAGGTAAAAAATTGTTTTTCAACAATGCCTGCACTGGCACCGGTCTGGTTTTGATCAATATATTCACTCATCGATTAAACTATACCCTAAACAGCCTCCAGGGCGCAAGCCAGATCATTACAGATATCCTCAACATGCTCTACTCCAAGGGAAAGTCGCAGCAGCTGGGGATCTGCCAGTTGATTCTTGATATCTTCGGGAAAAGAGATGTACTGGGATGAGTAGGGATGAATAATCAAGGTTTTGCAGTCTCCCAGATTGGCAATGTTTAATATCATATCAAGGTGATCGACAAGCCTGAAACAGGCGTCCTGATCCTTTAATCCGAAAGTGAGCATGGCGCCAAACCCTTTGCCATTAAACTGAGTTTTAGCAATTTCATGGCATTTATGATCCTCAAATCCTGGAAAATTGACCCATTCAACCTTTGGCTGTTTTTTCAAAAAATCAGCCACTTTTACAGCATTTTCCATATGGCGTTCCATTCGAAGGCCTAAAGTATTTAATCCAATGGCGGTAAGAAAAGAATGAAACGGTGCCGGGGTGGTGCCAAAATTAATATGATATTCTTTAAACAGCCTGTGCAAAAATGCAAGGTTCCCTTTTTGTTCGACAAAAGGAGCAAAGTCAGAAAATTTTTCCTGACGCCAGTCAAAGTTTCCAGCATCCACCACCACACCACCCATGGCGGCACCATGCCCGGAAAGATACTTGGTTGTAGAATGCAACACAATGTCTGCACATAGTTCAATGGGCCTGCAAAGCCAGGGGGACGCCAGGGTATTGTCCACTAAAAGTGGTATGCCTCTGGTATGAGCCAGGTCAGCAATGGCTTTGATATCAGCAATCTCCATACCCGGATTGGTAATGGTTTCCATATAGACAAAGCGTGTCTTTTCATTGATGGCCTGTTCAATCTCATGAAGATTTAACGGATCAACAAGCTTTACACTAATGCCGTATTTTTTAAAAATGTTCGTAAAAAGTGAATAAGAAGACATGAAAAGTGATTTGCTGGCTACAAATTCATCTCCACAGGAAAGCAGCGTCATACAGGCATTGTTGATGGCAGCCATCCCTGAACCGGTTACAACGGCGCCTGATCCTGATTCCAGGGAGGCCAGCTTTTGTTCCAGAAACCGGTTCGTAGGATTGCTCAACCGCATATAAATATGGTCGCCGGTTTGACCGGCAAATGTTTTGCTTAAGGAGTCCGCACTCTCATGGTAATGGGCAGCAGTCTGAAAAATGGGAGGCAGCGTGGCCCCTTGCCAGGGGGTATCTTTTAATCCCTCATGAATTGCTTTTGTTTCAAAATGGTAATTGTCTTTTTTGCTCATGATCCTTCCTCTCAATCAATCCGTGTTGTTTTAAGAAATACTGAATATCACATTGTGGTAGAAATTTGTCAATATTAACTTTACCTTCTCAATATATTAAGTGACATTACGCTGAAAAAACGATATACTCATTTTATATTCAGTGTTAGATTCTATTTGCAACTGATGCCTCTTCTCCCATTTAATGCATTCGATACCTGAATCTTGCAATTTTGTTGAACCGGTAATTATGAGTGAACGCCCCACAGCTTGTTGTGGGGAAGCTTTAATAAAATACGGTATACAACACTAGCCTGGCAGACAGGCTTAGAAAGGAGAACGCAATGAATATTAAAACAATAATGAACCCCATTGACGGATCAAATCATTCAATCCGCTCGACCGAGTATGCCATTAAGCTTGCAAAACTATTAGATGCCAAAATCATTCTTTTGCATTGCCATGCAAGGTTTCCAATTGTCCTGGCAGAACCCTATTTCCAGCAGGCAATCGATGAGATTAATGAAGCATCTGAAGAGCTTGTTGCCCCCTTTATAGAAATGCTTGAACAAGGAGACGTAAAGTATGAAGTACGCATTCTTGAGGGCGCTCCAGGAAATAAAATACCAGAAGTCGTAAAAATTGAGAAAATAGACCTGCTGGTTATGGGCTCAAGAGGGGTCACTGATTTTGCCGGATTGTTTCTCGGCAGCGTGGCTCACCAGGTACTTCATAAATCAGATTGCCCTGTTTTTATAACTAAATAGTGCCGGATTAAAAAAAATATGATACGTGTTAAGATCAATATGTAATAAAGCTATCTGAACATGGTATAAGGGGATAGGAACCATGAAAATAAAACCGGGAGTTCTCTGTATGGCTTTTATCCATGATATTGCTGGTGTTAGTGGATGACAGCGCTGATTGTTTTCTATCTTTTATTCCCATTGATCGTTATCCGACTGTGCCTGCGGTTTGAATCAATGAATAAAATCGGAGCAGTATTTGTCTGCTATGTAATCGGTGCTGCTCTGGGCAATTCAGGGGGACTGCCGGATGGTTCAGCAGCACTTCAGGATACCTTGAGCGGTGCTACCGTAGCGATTGCTCTCCCATTGCTCTTATTCTCCATGGATGTGAAAGCCTGGGTAAAAACAGCAGGAAAGGCCATATTGTCCATGACAGGGGCAACCATTATAATCGTGGCGGTTGCAGGACTTGGAAGCGTAATTATTGCGGATTATGTGGAAGACAGTTGGAAGCTGGCAGGGCTGGCCATCAGTGTATATACCGGTGGGACTCCCAATATGGCCGCCATAAAAACAGCTCTTGATGTGGATCCGACAACATATATCATCATGCATACTTATGATATATTGATCAATCTTATCTATCTTATTTTCAGTATTACCCTGGCGCAAAAATTTTTTAACCGATTTTTGCCTCGGTTTGAAAAAGTGAAAAATATGATATCCGACAGGGGAAATGAAGAAATCGAGGATATTAATTCATATCGAAACATGTTGAATGTCTCCATCATCAAAAAGCTTATGGTTGCCATGGTATTATCTTTTGTGATCCTTGGAGTCTCCCTTGGCACGGCAGCACTTTTTCCCAAAGCATATTCGACATCCGTCACCATTTTAATGATTACGTCTTTAGGCATTGGTGCTTCCTTTTTTACAAAGATCAGACAAATTGAGAAAACGTATCAGCTGGGCATGTATTTTATCCTTATCTTCTGTCTAGTGGTGGGATCAATGGCCAATATAAACGACCTGGTTCATATCAACTGGATCTTGATGTTTTATATATCCTTCTGCGTTTTTGGAACCTTTATCCTTCATGCTGTTTTTTGTAAAATTTTTAAAATTGATACAGACACCTTTATTATTACCTCTGTATCAGCCATCTGTTCTCCGCCCTTTGTTCCCGTTGTGGCTCAGGCGTTGAATAACAAGCAGATTATTTTATCAGGCCTTACCACCGGGATAATCGGCTATGCCATTGGAAATTACCTTGGAATCAGTTTTGCGTATATCTTTAAAGCCATTATCGGCTGATTACTACAAATTTAATATTGCCGGGAGAGAGAATGACCTCAATACCTTTAAAGGGTAAGCCTCATGATGAGATTCTGGATAACATGCAATCGTTTCGCAGCCAGGATGCTGATTTTCTGACCGGTCGCACCTGGTCCCTGGTATACCATTTAAGCCAGGAACATGACGCATTTTTAAAAAAAGCCCATAACCTTTACTTTAGTGAAAACGCCCTCAATCCCATGGCATTTAAAAGCCTTAAACGATTTGAACATGAGGTCGTTAAAATGGCAGCTGATCTTTTAAATGGGGATAATAGTGTTGTGGGAACCATGACATCGGGGGGCACCGAATCCTGTCTGTTGCCTGTGATGGCCTATCGGGAGTTGGCCCGCTCCAAAAAACGATGGCGTAAACTTAGACCTGAAATGATCGCTCCTGAAAGTGTTCATGTGGCCTGGGAAAAAGCAGCCAGGTATTTTAATGTTAAAATGGTCAGCATTCCATTGAAGGCTGATTTCACGGTTGATGTTGATATCTTAAAAATGAAAATGAATAAAAACACCATCCTGATTGTGGCCTCAGCACCCTCTTATCCCCATGGTGTCATTGATCCCATAGAAGAGATTGGACAAATTGCCTGTGAAAAACATATCCCTTTCCATGTGGATAGTTGCCTTGGCGGGTTTTTTCTGCCCTTTATGGAACAGATCGGGTATTTGATTCCGCCATTTGATTTCAGGTGCAAAGGAGTGACATCCATATCAGCTGATATCCATAAGTATGGATTTGGAGCAAAGGGTGCATCCGTACTGCTGTATAAAAATATGGCCTACTTAAAGCATCAATTTTTTATCCATCAAAACTGGCCGGGTGGCATTTTTGCCTCTCCAGCACTTCTTGGAACCCGGCCGGGCGGTCCCATTGCAGCCGCATGGGCTGCTATGAATGCCATCGGGTTGACGGGGTATCAGCAGATGGCCAAAAATGTTATGGCGACGACAGAAAGGTTGACCAATGGTATTAATGCCATTCAAGGTTTAAAAATATTGGGGAAACCGCAAATGAGTGTTTTTGCATATGGCTCGACAGACCCTTTGATCGATATTTTTGCAGTGGGTGATGTTATGGAAAACAAGGGCTGGCATATCGATCGTCTGCAAAGACCCGAAGGGCTCCATGCCATGGTCACTCCTGCCCATGAGACTGTGGCAGACCAGTATTTGAAGGATTTAAAAAATGCACTTGAATTTGTAAAAAATCATCCTGAGCTGGCATCTAAAGGCAATGCCGCCATGTATGGCATGATTGCAAATGTTCCTTTCAGAGGATTAATCAAAAAACAAATCCAGAAAATGATGGAAAAAATGTATGGTGCTGATGGTGAAATGCCCATGGATAATTCGGGCAAAGCGTCATTGCCTGTTCGCTTCGGAACGGGTATTTTAAAATGGCTTTCTAAAAAAAAATCATCCAACGGTTGATGGATTGAAAATTTTATTAATACACAAAAGTTTATAAACTCTCCTGTCTTGGAAAAATAGGTCATTTTCATCGCTTGACATGCAGGCGCATCTGTGAATAATAACAACGATATAAAATCAGTACTAAATTGGATGGTGTATGAATTATACGGAAGAAAGAAGTAAGGCGGGCGAATATTTAAGATTGGCCTTGAATTATATTGCAAAATATAATTTGTCGGCCAATCCGGTAAATTATACGGTCTGGTACGAGTATGTATCCGGCAAAAATATGAAATTAAAAAGGGCTATTGATCATTCTCTTGATGATACCAAATCCCTTAATGACAATAATGTAGAAGGCCTGTATCAGAAATATGTAGCAGATGGCGACAGAATTATTGTCAGTAAACTATTAACCCAGATTTCCCTGATGTTAAAAGATATCACCAATCATGTTTCAGAAACAGATGGAGATCTTACAGGACATGGCAAGACCTTGGGAGATCTGGCTGTTCGTATTGGTGAAGTCCATGATTACAATGATATCAAAAATATTGTTGACCAGATGATTGTTGAGACGAAAGCGCTTGTAAAATCAGGCAAAAGACTTCAAACCAGAATGAAAGTATCTTCTGATGATTTAAAGCAATTACACCAGGAACTGGAGAAATCCCAGCAGGAAGCTCAGACAGATGCCCTCACCACGTTGATCAATAGAAGAGGACTTGAAAAAAGACTTGAACTGGAGAGAATCAGAGCCAGACAGAATGGATCATCATTTTCCATTATTTTGATAGATATTGATCATTTTAAAAGAGTGAACGATACATTTGGACATCTGGTGGGAGACAGTATTTTAAGGAGTATTGCCAAACTGCTGAAAAGTCATTTGCGGAAAAATGATCTTGCTGCAAGATATGGGGGTGAAGAATTTTTAATCCTTTTGCCTGAGACAGAGATTAAAGGAGCTGAGGCGGTGGGTCAAAAATTCAGAAAAGCCCTGTCTACAAAAGAATGGAAGCTTAAAAAAACCGGTGAGAGTATGGGCAGAATAACTGTTTCCATGGGAATTGCCTTATACAAATTCAATGAACCGGAAGAAAGTCTTATCAAAAGAGTTGATGATGCCCTTTATTTAGCTAAAAACAATGGCAGGGATCGAATCGTTACCCAGGAAGAGCTTTAATTTTTAATACCTGTTAAATCAATCGTTAATGCATAAGCGTCATGTTCCATTTTGGCCTGAATCGGGAAATTACCCTTCTCAAACACTTTGAGCATGGCCCGGTTTGATGCCAGAACGTCAGCAGTCATACCCTGTGCTCCCCTTTCTTTTGCCAGTTTTGCCAGCATCTGATACAGATAGGTGGCAATCCCATATCCCTGATAAGCTTCATCAACGACAAATGCGATATCCACAAAGGGTTTGTTCTGGTACCTGGCAAACCTTGCTTCGGCGATAATGGTCTGCTGTCCTGGTTCTCCCACAAGCCCAACAATGGAGAGCACATCCCTATAGTCAATATTTACGTATTCCTGGGTTTTTTCGTGGGGCATGGTTTTTATCGGGCTGAAATACCGGTAGTAGATTGCCTTATCGGAAAATCGATAAAATAATCGTCGCATCTGGTCCTCATCAGAGGGCTTGATCGCCCGAAACCGCACATCAATTTTATTTTTAAACATGTGTCGAATTTCAATATCCGCAGGATAGAAATGAGCGCTGTCTGCCAGAAATATTTGATCTTTGTAGAGAAGGTTGACTCTTTTGGCACCTTCAACCAATGCAGGGCGGTCCTCGGGATGGGCAATTTCAATAAGGGCCTGTGCTCTTTCCCGTATTGTTTTTCCTCTTAAATGAGCAATCCCCTGTTCTGTTGCAACAAGATCAATGGATTCGGGAAGGCTGAGTAAATCGGGAGAGTCTTCCACAGAAAGCTGGATATTGGGATTCCCCTGACGATTTCGACTGGGAAGGGCAACAATGGTGTACCCCCCCTGAGAAATTTCAGCCCCGTTAAAAAAATCAGCCATCTGTCCTGGGCCTGCTGTGACATGACCTTTGCTGTTATGCAGCGCCACTCGCCCTGAAAGATCTACTCGTCTTACCGGAAGAATAAATACAAATCTATGGTTTTGTCCAATCTCAATGGGGTGGAAGACCTTGTCAATGCTTTGAAACTCAACGATTGGGTTTTTGTCAAGAAACTGCATCAACTCTTTACTGCCAAGTGCATAAACCGTTAAAGACTTTCCCCGAAAAAGGCCTTTTCGCCGATTGGTTACAGCACCACTTTTGACCAGTTCCATTAATGCATCTGTAAAAAACGGGGTATGAATTCCCAGATCTTTTTTTTGGGCAAGATATCTGGGCAGAGCCTCAAAAATCGGGCCAAAGGTAAAAGCAAGACAGCTGCCATCTTCTATCACAGAGGCAACATTGGCTGCCAGCTTGTCAAATATAGGGTCCACCGGGAACCTGGGAAAATAAAACGGCGGATCAATAGACTCAATGACCATATCAAAGGCATCAAATGGAACAAAGGTATCTCCTAAAGTAAACGGCGCTTCATGGTTGATTTCACCCACAACAAGATCCGCCTGTTCCATTGCTTTTCTTGCCACATCAACGCCCACACCCAGGCTGCAATAACCCGCCTTATTGGGAGGTGTTATTTGAATAAAGGCAATATCAATGGGGATCTGCCCTTGCTTCATGAGCAAAGGGATGGCTGAAAATCTTGAGGGGACCAGATCCACCTGGCCGGCTGAAATGGCTTCTGCTGATACCCACCCTGAAAAAAAGGTTTTAAGACGATACCGTTTGGATTGTAATGCCTTGTAGGAGATGGCATCACCGAAACTGACAAGCTGAATCAGGGTCAAGTCCTGAAGACCATACCCTTCGGTATGCATCAGGCAGTTCACAAGCGTTCTGGGCTCTGCCGACCCCGTACCGATAAAGATATTCATCCCCGGTTCAATTTTTTCTAATACATCATTCGGAGAGACTATCTTTTTCTTCCATGATGGTGTTTTTTTTAACAACATATAATTCAACATCCTTAATTTATATCCTGCTGCTTTTTATTATCCATATATTATATCAATAATTGAATCTTTTTAAAGTGTCCATACAATTTCCATTGAACCGGTTATTTTTGTTTATTTATTTTGTCTTGACGAACAAAATTAAAATTTTGTAAGGTACTACCAAATTATTACTCTTTTTGTTCTGATGCTGAACTTCTAAAAATAGATTTTTATACTTTTCCGTATCTATCCGGTTTTTTGTGTTCCTGTGGAGATCATGCACGATTCTTATTTTCATTATGTTTGGATAAAATTGTACATATTATGCGGATTCTATCCAAACTACACAACTTAATTTATAAATTGATGTGAAAGCCATGTGTTTAATTTTGTTTTTGGGACCTTGAGCTGGTTGTGCAATGGTTTACAATATG
>QMMT01000022.1 GCA_003647385.1 Deltaproteobacteria bacterium | reverse complement strand
GGCCTGATTGTCAATCGGGCACCGGAAACGCTTAGTAAAGCATTTTTAGATGAGGTTGAAAAAATCGGGGTTCCCATCCTGTGTACCATACCCAATGACAATAATCTTCTTGAGTTTGATATGAAAATGAGGTCACTTCTTGAATTGGAAGAAGACTCTTCAGCAGTGGTTGCCATTGATCAGATGATGGAAAAGGTTGAAGAAATTATTGAGTAACCTGATGGATGAATGATGGATGAATAATGGGGTATATATTTGATTTTAAAGATGCAGGATCATATGATGCCTGGTTTGACCAGGCTAAAAACAAGTATTGCCTGGATCTTGAAATTAAATTGATGATGGACCTTTTGTCCCCGGTTAAAGGGCAGAGAATTCTGGATATAGGATGTGGAACAGGTCTCAGCCTTGAGCCCCTGCTGGACAAAGGATTAAATCTGACAGGAATAGACCCTTCTTTGTATATGCTGGATCTTGCCTCAAAAAGACTTGGCGATCAGGTGGACCTTCACCGGGGCGTGGCAGAGGAGCTTCCGTTTGAAGACAATGAATTTGACTGTACTTTTTTCTTCACAAGTCTTGAATTTACGGACAGGCCTGCAAAAGCCATTGAAGAAGCCTGCCGGGTAGCAAAGGATACAGTGATTATCTGTGTCTTAAACCGGTATGCGCCCTTAAACATGCTCCGTCGCTTTAAAAGTTTTTTTGTACCCAATATCTATACCCAGGTCCATTTTTTCAGTATCTGGGAACTCAAACAGATTTTGTATGCAATCCTTGGCAAAGTGCCTGTGAAATGGAAGACAACCCTGCAGTTTCCTCTTGCCACAGGACGGATAGCCGCTTTTGTTGAAAATATTAACATTGTTCAAAAATCATTTTTCGGAACACTTATTGGCATGCGGATCAGGCCGGTACCAAAATTTCGGACCCGGCCGTTGACATTAAAGGTGAAAAAACCAAAGTCATATAACCCCGCAACAGGGCTGGCAACACGGATGAGGCCATGAAAAATGGAAACCCTGATCTATGAGAAACTGGATAAATCCCGTGTAAAATGTCTGATCTGCCACCATTTCTGTGTCATTAAAGAAGGAAAAAGAGGGATCTGCGGGGTTCGCGAGAATAAGGGTGGTAAGCTTTATTGCCTTGTCTATCCAAAAGTGATTGCTAAAAGTGTTGATCCCATTGAAAAAAAACCGCTTTTTCATTTAAAGCCGGGGTCATCCTCCTATTCCATTGCAACAGTGGGATGTAATTTTAAATGCACTTTTTGCCAGAATGCTGATATTGCCCAGATGCCGGCAGATTACAACGGCATGATCCAGGGAAATGACTTCAGTCCTGAATCCATTGTCAAAGAAGCTGTAGAAAACGGTTGTGACAGTATCTCCTATACCTATACAGAACCCACCGTCTTTTTTGAACTGGCTTTTGAGACTGCCAGACTGGCTAAAAAAGAAGGACTGCTCAATATCTTCGTCACCAACGGGTTTATGAGCAAGAAGGCTCTTGAGATGATTTCTCCTTATCTTGATGCCGCCAATGTGGATTTAAAAGCATTTAATGATCAATTTTACAGAGACTTCTGCAAGGCAAGAATTGAACCGGTTAAAGAAACGATAAAAAACATGAAAGACATGGGAATCCTGGTGGAAATCACCACTCTTTTGATTCCGGGTTTAAATGATGATAAAAAAGATCTTGCGGCCATGGCAGACTATATTGCCAAAGATCTGGGAAAAGAAACACCCTGGCATATCTCAAGGTTTCATCCCTGCTATAATATGATGGACAGGCCGTCAACTCCTGTTCTATCTTTGGAAAAAGCATATGTAGCCGGCAAGGCTGCAGGGCTTTGGTACGTTTATATTGGAAATGTGCCGGGGCAGTCATTTGAAAATACCTATTGCCATTCCTGTAATCAACTTTTAGTGAAACGGTTTGGGTTTCAGATAGAAAATTATTTAATGGAACAAGGGAAATGCCCTGAATGTAATACAACAGCCTATGGAATATATTAAAAAAAAGATACTGGTTTACGGGAGAATGATTAAGTTTTCCCATACAATTTTTGCCCTTCCCTTTGCAATGTCTGCCGTTGTAATGGCCTGGGAAAATTATTTGTTTTCCTTTTCAGCCTTTTTCTGGATCTTAACAGCCATGGTGGGGGCAAGATCCGCTGCCATGGGATTTAACAGGATTGTGGATGCCGATATTGATCTTAAAAATAAGAGAACAGCCATAAGAGAAATTCCGTCAGGATTATTGTCAAAAAAGGAATCTTTTGCTTTTGTGATTCTCTCATCACTGGTATTTATTGTTTCTGCCGCCATGTTGTCACGCCTTTGTTTACTCCTTTCTTTTCCCGCCTTGTTTTTTCTATTGTTTTATTCCTATACCAAACGGTTTACAAAATATTGTCATCTTTATCTTGGGTTTGCCATCAGCCTTGCACCGGTGGGAGCATGGATCGCGATAACGGGGACCCTTTCCTGGAGTATTGTTTTTTTAAGCCTTTCTCTCATGACGTATATTGCCGGGTTTGATATCCTTTATTCCTGTCAGGATATTGATTTTGATCAAAAGCAAGGTCTTTTTTCCCTGCCGTCCAAAATTGGCCTTAAAAAAGCCATGTTTATTTCTTCTCTTCTCCATGGGTGTACAATTGTTTTCCTTTTGGCCATGTATGCAACGTTTGGCATGCACCCGGTTTTTTTAGTATTCTTAAGCATCATTGGCGCCCTGCTGGTTGCAGAACATAAGCTTGTTAAACCCGATGATCTGCAGCATATAAACATAGCATTTTTTCATATGAACTCAGCAATATCCATTTTTCTTTTTATCGGAGTGGTAACACAGGGCATTTTTTAAATGGAGAATAAAAACAACACCCGGTTTATTGTAGATGCCTTAAAAAAAAAGGGTTTTAAGGCCTATATTGTGGGCGGTGCTGTCCGGGATATCATGCTGGGAAGAACACCCAGTGATTTTGATATCCTGACCCATGCATCCCTGAAAGAGATCGCATCGATTTTTTCAGATCAAAACGTCAAAATAGTGGGTAAGACGTTTCCCATCTGCATGGTAAACGGTATTGAGATTTCTTCGGGAAGGACAATGTTTGATAGTGCCAGTTTTCCTGAATCAGATCTGGCCAAAAGAGATTTTACCATCAATGCAATGGCCTGCGATCCCCTGACAAAAAGAATCATTGATCCTTTTAACGGCAGAAAAGATCTTGAAGATGCCATTGTCAGATTTACAAGGGATCCAGAAAAAAGAATCCTGGAAGATCCTGTCAGAATAATCAGGGCCTGCCGGTTTGTGGCCATGATAGAAGGATCACTTTCCTTATCTTCTCTTGCGGTTATCCTAAAGAATAAGAATTTATTGGATAAGGCTGTTGCAAAAGAGAGAATACATCATGAAATTGTGAAAGCAATGGATCTTGCGAAACCCTCTCTATTTTTCAGGGCATTAAAAAAAACTCAAATTTTATCAAAAATTTTTCCAAGCCTTGACCGGTGTTATGATCTTGACGGGGGACCTCATCACGGGGAGACGGTTTTTGACCACAGCATGATGGTGGGAGATTCGCTGCCGCCTGGTTTGCCGATTTTGCGGCTTGCAGGTTTCCTGCATGATACAGGCAAATATGATGCGGCAAAAATAGATAACGGCAAATTAACGTTTGCCGGGCATGAGAATGATATCGGGGCGGTGGTTGATGATCTTATGGCACTAAGATTCCCGGTCAGGGATATTGCATATATCAAATCTTTGATAAAATCTCACATGAGACCGTTGAAAGATCAGACAACACCAAAAGCGGCTCGAAGGCTTCTGGCAATGCTGGATAAATACGGTCTTGATTATCGGGATTTTATGCGGATGCGGATTGCAGACAAAAAAGGGAATCTGGCTAAAACCCCCTATACCCTTTCCGAAATTCGGTCCCGGTTGAAAAAATTATTGCTTGAAATGTCTGACCAAAAATTTTTTGGGATGAACGACCTTGAGATCACAGGGAATGATATTATTGAGATCCTGGGACTGACACCCGGACCTGATATCGGTAAAATTAAGCAGATGCTGTTTGAAAAGGTATTGGATGATCCCACACTGAATAATTACGATGACCTGAAAGAAATATGCCTTTCCTTGAAAATAAAAAAATAATTATCATATTCGGGTGCCTGACTATATTTTTTCCAGGTGCCCTTGTCTTTGGTTTTCCTGGTGTCATGGCATCGGAATGGCAGATGCTTTTCCAGGTAAATAAGGCACAGCTTGGCAGGGCAATGTTTTTTATTCTGGCCGGGACCGGTTTCTCAATGTATCTGGCCGGAAAGCTGCAGGAAAAATTTGCAAGTCAGTATATTATTTTTACCGGCAGCCTTGTCTGCGGCGCAGCCACATTGTTTGTCGGCCATGCAAGTAGCATTGAACATGTTTATATATGGGCGTTTGTTGAAGGATTTTTCTGCGGGTTTATCTATATTCCCTGTCTTACTGTTTTTCAAAAATTGTTTCCGGACAATAGAGGGCTGGTTACCGGTCTTTTTAATTTGAGCTTTGGGGGGTCTGCTGCTGTCATGTCCCCGATATTCACCTATTTTTTAGTTTCAAAAGGCTATGTATTCACCTCTAATTTTGCCGCAGTCAGTTCTCTTTTTATGGGAACCTCAGTAGCCTTGTTAATAAGGATACCCGATCAAAAAACAAAAGAGCAGGGGAAACAGCCAATACCAACATTGTCGTTGAAAAAGACGTTAAGCCTGCCTTCTTTCTGGTTCCTCTGGTTTGTATGGGCTTTGTCCGGAGCCGCCGGCATTTCTCTGATTGTTCTTGCGTCCTCTTTTGGGATTAGTTTGGGATATGGTATCACTCAATATGTCTATATATTAACCTGTTTTAATGTGTTGAACGGGATCGGCCGCCTGGTCTGCGGCAGGCTGTCGGATGTTTATCCCAAACAGAAGATTTTGATGACAGTCTGCCTCATGGCTTCGGCTGCCTATTTTTTGATGCCCTTGTTTCATAATATTTTTACCATTAGTTTTCTGGCCTGCTTTATTGGTCTTGCTTTTGGGTCGCTTTTTGCTGTTTCAGCCCCGTTGGTGACCGAGGTTTTCGGCATTGAAAATTTCGGGAAGGTTTTTGGCCTGGTATTTACAGCTTATGGATTTGTTGCAGGACTTTTAGGCCCGTGGGCTTCAGGGATGATCCTTGATATAACAGATTCAAATTTCAGGATAGTATTTACCCTGTTTGCCCTTTTCTATCTTATTTCATCTGTCCTGATTCTAAAAGTGAAAAGCAATCATACCATCTCCAGGGCTCAGACCATCAGCTAAGAGACCAAATTAGCTTATTCTTTTTTGGTTCGCCTGTTTTTTTCAAAAAGCCAGTCAATAATGGCATCGGGTTCAGGTTCTATATCAGGAATCGGACTTTCTTTAATGCCTTTGCTGCGGGGTGATATATCCGAGGCAGCAATACTTTTTTCTTTTTCTGTGTCGTCGACCAAAGCAGGCTGAGGCGCGCCCTTATCTTCTAAAGGCGGATCAGGCTCTTCTATATATTGGACCGGCTCTTCTGAAACTGGAACTGGTTTTTCTGAAAGTGGAATATGCATTTCTGTTGGCGTGGCAGGCATCTCTTCGACAATAGAGTTAGGCTCGGTTGGTGTTTGAATATCAATGATAATGGGGTGAAATGAGTAACCAATATAGATGCAAATGCAGACAACTACTGCAACCCACAAGGCCTTTTTTTTACCAGAGCTATGTCTGTCAGGTGTTTGATGACTTTTGACCCGCAGTTTTTTTGTGATTTTTTTTCGAGTTTTAGACACGATAACCGGGAGGTGCAACTGGCTAAGTTCCTGTTTGATAGTGGGTGCATCAACAACTTTCATACCCTTTGCAAATGCAGCAATCAGCCCCTGGTCACAGGAAATGTTAATCAGCCGGGGAGTGCCCTTTGAATACTCATAGATTTCGTGGACAGCCGGAGATAAAAAAAAATTCTGGTTTGCACCAGCCAGCTCAAGTCGTTTATTGATGTATGTTTGGGTCTCTTCTTTGTTCAATGGTTCAAGAAAAGCATGAACAGTGATATGGTCTTTCCCGGTCAGACCCAGGTTTGATTCAAGGACATCCTTAAATTCCAGCTGTCCTGCAAGGATAACCGTTAAGACGTTATTGAGATTGAATTCAGCCCAAGAGATGATTTCCTTTAAGAACCGGTCAGGTGCTCTCTGTGCCTCATCAACGATGACCAGTACTTTTTGGCTCCTGTTTTCGGCTGTTTTTAAAAAGGAAAAGAAATTTAATGAAAATTTTCCCCCTTTTTTATACTCTTTTTCAAATCCAAATGCCTGAGCAATGGTCAGAAAGAGGTGATATTGTTCTAAACAGGGGTCTACAATTTTAACGAACAGGGTGTTTTTATCCCGGGTATGGAGTATCTCATTGATGAGCGTTGTCTTCCCGGTTCCGATATCGCCGGTCAATACCAAAAGTCCCTGCTGATCCACTACTCCTTTTTTTAATAATTCCAGAGCAGTAGAATGTTTTTTCCCCAGCCATAAAAATTCATTATCTGGATTGATCTGAAAAGGTTTTTTTTTAAGGCTAAAATGCTGGCAATACATTTACATACTCCAATTTTCGATCCTAACCTTGAAAAAATTGTCTATAATATCTCTTTGATGGCATCAAGCAGGGGGTTTTTTTCCATGGGTGCATCAAGCGTTCCGCCTGAATAGGATGGACGGTATTTTTTGACACAATCGTATTGCTCCCATCCCTTGAGCGGATAGTCAAGATCTACACTTTTCCATTTTGGGTGACCATTTTGTTTTAACCAGTTCATGTTTTCATAAATAACCTTAGCAAATTTGCCCACATTATCACAATTATTTCGCCGGAAATCAAAGGAGATGAGAACGGCTTTAACCGCAACCGTATCCACCAGTTCCGGCTGCCATGAATACGTGTTGGGAGGAATTTGAGCAAAGGGATAGAATTCAGTAATACTTTTGTTGGTGATGGGAATAAGATGAAGTTCATCATTACCGGATACATCCTCTGAAAACAATTTGACAGGAAAGCCGGCAACATAAAACATCGCATCAATATGGCCCTGTTTTAACTGGGACAATGCAGCCTGGGCTCCAGTAGTTACAAGGGATTTTGGTTTTATACCAGATACTTCAAATAATAGTTTTGATGTCAGGTATGACCCGCTGCCTTCTTTTCCGATTGCCACTGTCTTTCCCTCTAACTCATCAAAGGATAGAATCATTTTTTTCCCTAAAAGGTGGATTTCTTCATTGTACAAAGGAAAGACCATTTTAGTTTTTCTGGCAATGTGTTTAAGGGTGGCATTGGTTTCTATTTTCAGGACAAATGCCAGGACATCGGATTGGACAATGCCCATCTGTGTTTTAGGCCGTTTGTATACCGCATACACATTTTCTACAGATCCCCTGGAATTGTAGACACTAAGATCAAATTGATGCTGCTTTGATAGCTCCATCATGTTGAGTCCAAATTGATAGTAGGTGCCTTTCTTACTGCCGGTCATTATTCCTAAATCAGTGGCTGATGAAATGCCAGACATGAAGATCCAGAACAAGACTGCAAATAGTGTTATCTTTTTCATCTGTATTCCCTCCCCGGGTTTATATGATTTGTTTGCTTGGTCCTTGCTGTTCAAACGAATCGGGGATATATATAAATCAGGCGAGCTTGTATCTTCGCAACCCATCCGCTTTAGTGGACAATAAAATAGGAGATCTCTTTTTGTCAAGAAGAGTACTAAAAAAAAATTTAAAATATCGAGTGAAAATATATGAAAATGCATAATGACTGTCTGCCCTGCATTGCACGGGGTGGTCTTGATGCGGCAAAACTGGCGACAGATGATGAACGGCTTCAGCTGAAAATTGTTAAGAAAGTATTAAAAGAGCTTTGTATCTTTGATTTGAATTCACCGCCTCCATTAATGGCAATGTTCATTCAGAGGATTGTGAAAGAAATTACCGGCGTCAGTGATCCCTATTACTCTATAAAGAAAAAATATAATGATTTTGCACTTGACCTGTACCCGGAGCTTGAAAAAAAAGTAAAATCTTCTTCTTTTGAAACAGCTGTTCGTCTCTGTATTGCAGGAAATATTATTGACTTTGGAACGCATAACAGGGTGGGGAAAAAAAAGGTTCTTGATACAATCCGGGAGTCTTTAACGATGGATATCAATGGTGCTGTAAAACCATTTAAAGACGCATCTCAAAAAGCAAAAAAAATATTGTGGATAGCGGATAATGCCGGCGAGATTGTTTTTGACAAATTATTGCTGGATAAAATGGATCAAGATAAAATTGTGTATGCAGTTCGTGGAGGACCCACACAAAACGATGCAACCTTTGCGGATGCAGAGTATACAGGCATAACTCAGATGGTAAACGTCATTGATACCGGGGCTGCTATTCCGGGTGTTATACTGAAGTATTGCTCAGACCGATTCAAAAAATACTATGATCAGGCTGATATGATCATATCAAAGGGACAGGGTAATTTTGAAACCCTTGATCACACAGACCCCAGAATTTTTTTTCTTTTTAAGACAAAATGTCCGGTTGTGGCTCGTTATGCCGGGTGCAGGCTCAATGATATTGTCATAAAATAGATTTATCTATGGCGTTTCCAGGGAATATTTTCGAATAATTTCCTGATACTTTTCAGATGTTTTGAATTGCTTTAATTTTTGGGAAAATGACTTTGAAAGTGCGCCATGTCCCCTGGCTTTTGAGAAACTGATATATAACGGATCGCTTGAAATATCCGGCACTAAAGGCTTGATTCTGTCCTCAAATCCCATTTGTTTTAAAAGTGTCAGGATAGTCAGTTTGTTTCCCACAATCACATCACATCTTTTATTGAT
This sequence comes from Deltaproteobacteria bacterium, assembly GCA_003647385.1. Classification (GTDB taxonomy): domain Bacteria; phylum Desulfobacterota; class Desulfobacteria; order Desulfobacterales; family Desulfobacteraceae; genus Desulfobacula. The sequence continues at coordinate 2,500 of QMMT01000022.1, read as the reverse complement.
CAGGCTTCTGATTAATTCTTTTTCTGTTTCAAGTTGATAGTTGAAAGGGAAAGTAACCGCATCAAACCGGTTCCCATAGCTATAGTTTCGAATGGTTCCTATTTTAAAAGGAGTGATGGTTTGAATATCACCTGAATACATAAGCTCTGTTGTGTTTAATGTAAAAAGGGTATTGGTTTCATGGGCGATAATATTGTCAGAGAAATACATAAACGTTTTTCGTTTTTCGGTTTTGAAAAGATTCATCATGGCATCGGTATGGCCATTTTCCATCATACTGATACATCTGGACCACGGGTATTGTTTGAAAGAGACGCTGATGTCCAGCAGTTTTGCAGTTCCGATGATGATCTCAATAATAAACCCCTGTTCAACACCATTTCTATCCAGATAATGATAGGGGGGGAAATCCTGCCCCCTGACAATTATCAGGGGTTCAGCTGCAGTTGCCTGACAAACAAATAAGAAGAGAAAAAGTAAAATAGGCAGTATTTGTTTAAAGCATTTTGCCATTTGATAAGTAACCTTTTAAAAAATATTTATGTATTATCGCAAAATTTAAGCGTCAAGGCAAATTGATTTCATTAAATTTTTACAAAATTTGAGCAATCATTTTAAAGTGCTTGCAAACCATTGCCAACCAAAGATATAAGTGCTTAAAATATTAAAAAATGAAGGATACTGGTAATGAGTGATGTTGTATTGATAAATATTACAGGTAGAGACAGAAAAGGGCTTGATGCTAAATTTACAGGGATTCTGGCAGAATATAGTGTTAATATTTTAGATATCGGTCAGGCTGTAATTCATGATCATATTTCTCTTGGGATTCTGGCTGAGATTCCCAATTCAAAAGATTTTTCTTCTATTTTTAAAGATATGCTGTTCGAGGGTCACAATATGGGCCTGGTGATAGATATTAAACCAATTGAATCGGAAAATTATGAAAAATGGGTCCGATCCCAGGGAAAAGAGAGACGGATCATCACTATTCTTGGCAGAACTATAACAGCCCAGCAGATTTCAGCTGTTGCATCCATCATAGCAGCCAATCATTTGAATATTGACAGTATTACACGTTTGACAGGAAGAATTTCTCTTAAACAGCCGCAGAACAGTCCCAGGGCGAGTGTACAGCTTTCCGTCAGTGGAAGCCCCTTGAATATTCTGGATATGCGAAGAAAATTTATGGAGATTTCTCAAAAAGCCGGGATTGATATCTCTTTTCATGTGGACAATATTTACCAGAAGAACAGAAAGCTTGTTGTGTTTGATATGGACTCAACTTTGATTCAGACCGAGGTGATTGTTGAAGTGGCAAGATTAGGCGGTGTAGAGGAGCAGGTGAACCAAATCACGGAATCAGCCATGAGAGGGGAGATAGATTTTAAAGAAAGCTTCAGGCGACGGGTGGCCCTTTTAAAAGGGATAAAACAAGAGGACCTGGCCAAAATATCGAAAGACCTGCCTCTGACAGACGGTGCTGATCTGGTTATCAAAACCCTGAAAGGTCTGGGGTACAAGCTGGGTATTCTGTCCGGAGGATTTACTTTTGTCGGTGAATATTTAAAGGAACGGCTTGGGTTTGATTACATGTACTCAAATGAACTGGATATTAAAGATGGTGTGGTGACGGGAAAAGTTGTGGGTGATATCGTGGATGGTGAAAAAAAAGCAGTATTGTTAAGACAGATTGCTCAAAAGGAGAATATTTCTCTTGAACAGACCATTGCAGTCGGCGATGGTGCTAATGATCTTCCCATGATCAGCATAGCGGGGTTAGGCGTTGCCTTTAATGCCAAACCGGTTGTCAGACGAAAAGCATCCAATACTATTTCAAGTGTCGGGCTTGACGGACTTTTATATTTGATCGGTATCCATGAAAGAGAGATTAAACAGGAAGTCAGGCAGACACCAGAGTATTCGTATGGATAGCCTGGAGGCCACACGTAACCTCAAAATGCAGCGGCTTGCCCGTGATGTTCGACAGCTTGAAGATCAGCTTGCTGTGTGCACCCGATGCGGGATGTGCCAGGCCAATTGTCCTCTGTTTGCCCAGACCCGGAAAGAAGCAGATGTATCAAGGGGCAAGCTTGCCCTGATAAATGGGTTGATCGACCAGATGTTTGATGATGCCAAAGGCGTGAATGAACGACTTGGACGATGCCTTCTTTGCGGATCCTGTGCTCATGGCTGTCCCAGTAGCGTCAATACCGTTGAAATTTTTTTAAAGGCAAGGGCCATTATCACTCAATATCTCGGGCTGCCGTTTTCCCAGAAAATAATATTTAAAAAATTTCTTTCCAATCCTGAAACATTCAACAGCTTCATGGGAATGGTCACCCCGTTTCAAAAATTATTGTTTAAAAAACAAGACAACGCCCAGGGAACTTCCTGTGCCAGGATTGCTTCGCCATTGCTTCGCCATCGGCATATTGTCCCCTTAAAGGAACCCGCCTTTAATAAAACGCTTGAAGATCACGATTTCAGGGCCAATGGC
>QMMT01000021.1 GCA_003647385.1 Deltaproteobacteria bacterium | reverse complement strand
TTGTTTCACTCTATAGGACCCGCTAAAAGTTCGATTTATTACAAAATTTATTCTCCTGATTGGTATGTTAAGTGCATCAATAATAAGAGTAAATAATTGTCTGATGAAAGATTCATTAAAAAGGAGATGTAAAAACAATGAAAACCAATGCAAGAGCAGTCATTATCGGCGGCGGTGCCATCGGTGTCAGTGTTGCCTATCATCTGGCAAAATATGGATGGAAAGATGTAGTTCTGATTGAAAAACATGAACTGACGTCCGGGTCTACCTGGATGGCGGCGGGAAATGTGTCTTTTTATCACCCAAGTTATTATTGTACTCAGATCAACATGAAAAGTATTGAAATATTCAAGCAGCTGGAACAGGAAACCGGGCAATCCACAGGCTGGCATACGACAGGATCTATTAAAACAGCAGACAACCCTGATCGAATGGATGAGTTGGGATACTATTATTCCATGAATCGCTGCCTGGGGCTGGATGTCAGTTTTGTTACACCTGAAGAGATGGGGAAACTGCACCCTCTGATGAATACAGATGGCCTTTTGGGTGGCCTTTACTGGCCGGATGACGGAGATGTGGATCCTGCTTCCATGACCCAGGCCATGGCAAAAGGCGCCAGAAAATACGGAGCAGAACTCAACCTTCACACCCTGGTCACGGGTATTGAACATAAAAAAAATGATGAATGGGTGGTCAAGACGGATAAAGGCGATATCACCTGCGAAGTTGTGGTCAATGCAGCCGGTCTATGGGCACCCGAAGTCTCAAAAATGGTGGGTCTTGAAATCCCTTCCATTGCCATTGCTCACACCCACATCCTGTATGAAACAATTAACGCGGTTGAAGAAAGAGATACGATGCTGCCACTGGTTCGAGATCCTGATAAATCGGTCTATTTGAGACAGGAGATGGACAGTTTGATTTTAGGTATGTACGAGGCAAACGGGCAGCAGTGGAAAAAGAACGGGGTTCCCTGGGATTATGCACAGGAAGAATTGAATCCGGATATTGATAATATTGCTGACTGTATTGAGGCGGGGATGGAAAGATTTCCTGTCTTAGGAGATACGGGATTCAAGCATGTGACAGCCGGTCCCATAACCTATACGCCGAATGGTGATCCTCTGGTGGGGCCTGCGGCACCGTTGAAAAACTTTTTTCAAGCCTGCGGGTATAGCTTTGGTATCACCCAGGCCGGTGGTATCGGTCACTATCTATCCGGATGGATCATGAACGGGGAACCTGAAATTGACCTGTGGCACGTAGACTCCAGACGGTTCGGTTCCCACGCCAACTGGGCATATAACACGGAAAAAATAGCAGACATTTATCCAAGACTCTATTCTACGTTTTTCCCCAATGAGTTCAGGGATGCGGCACGGCCCAATAGAACCAGTCCCATCTATGAATACCAGAAATCAGCCAATGCTGTTTTTGGCGACTACTACGGCTGGGAATGCCCCAATTATTTTCCGCCCAAGGGTGAAGACTCCTATGAGACACCTTCCTGGAGGCGGTCCAATGCATTCGAACATGTGGGTAATGAATGTCGACACGCCATGAATAAGGTGGGGATCATAGATCTCACCCGGTTTGCCAAAACAAAAATTTCAGGACCGGGTGCAAAGGCCTGGCTCAACAATATGACCTGCCAGAAAGTGCCTGAAAAAGATGGCGCAATCGCTTTGAGTCCCATGCTGGATCATAAGGGAAATTTTAAATCCGATATGACCGTAACCCGGGTCAATGAAGAAGAGTTTTTCTGCGTGACGGCAAGTGTGGGTAAAAAACATGACCAGCATTGGATGACATTGAATCTGCCCAAAGATGGATCTGTTTTAATGGATGATCTGACGTATAAAATGGGGTGTCTGGTACTTGTGGGACCCGAGAGCCGAAAGGTGCTGGAAAAAATTATTTATGGCGACGTATCCAATGCAGCTTTCAAATTTTCCACCAGCCAGGAAATTTATGTGGGACGGACAAAATGCCGGATCAACCGGATGAACTATGTGGGCGAATTGGGGTTTGAAATTTTTCACCCCATTGAACAGCAGATTTCGGTTTACAATAATTTGATGGAGGCAGGCAAGGCGTTTGATATTAAATTGATCGGTATGCATGCCATGGATTCCATGCGCCTTGAAAAAGGGTATCTTGCCTGGAAGAGCGAAATGACGGTTCATCATACCCCCCTGGAAACCAATGTGGCCTGGACAGTCAAACTGGACAAGAAAGATTTTATCGGTAAACAAGGTGTTCTTAAACAAAAAGAGAAAGGAATTCCTTTGAAACTGGTATGTCTGGTGGTCGAAGCAAAAGATTCAGATCCCTGGGGATACAACCCTATTTTAAAGGATGGTGAGCGCATTGGCATGACATCATCAGGCGGGTATGGTCACAGGGTGGAAAAAAGCATTGCCCTGGGATATGTAAGCCCCGAGTTTGCAAAGGCCGGAACAAAAATGGATGTGGAAATTTTAGGGCGGGCGCGTAAAGCCCAGGTGGTGACCATGCCATTGTATGATCCGAAAAATGAAAAAATGAAGAGTTAGAAGACAAAAATAAGGAAGACAAGTATATGAAAATCTATGTGTGTGTAAAACATGTACCCGATACAGCCGCCAGTATAAAACTTTCCGGCGACACCGGGTTTGAAGATTCGGAAATTAAATTTGTGGCCAATCCGTATGATGAATACGGACTTGAAGAAGCCGTTACCCTGGTTGAAAACCAGGGCGGTGAAGTCGTGATTGTCACCGTGGGAAAAGAAGCGGCAACAACGACCATCAGGAGTGCCCTGGCCATGGGCGCCCACAGGGCCATCCTTGTAAAAATTGACAGCCAGTTTCTGGACAGCAGTGTAACTGCCCGGGCATTAAAAGCGGTCATGGAAGAGGATGGACTGGCGGATATGATTTTTACAGGAAAAGGTTCCGTGGATACGGAAAGTTTTCAGACTCAGTATCGGCTGGCCGGTTATCTGGGACTGTCGGTTGTGAATGAGGTATCCAGCCTGACCATTGATGGGGATAAAGCCATTGCAGAACGGGAGACCGGCGGCGGGGAAAAACAGGTCATTGAAATGAGTCTGCCGTGTGTGATTGGGGCGACAAAGGGCTTGAATGAACCCAGATATCCAAAATTTCCAGATATCATGAAAGCCAAGAAAAAAGAGATCAAGGAAATTGATTTTGCCTCTCTGGGCATTGATGACGTAAACAAAATAGTGGGGATCGAAAAACTGGAACCTGTGCCTGAACGGTCCGGGGCAACTATGCTGGAAGGGTCTGTGGATGTGCAGGTGACTGAACTTGTCAGAATCCTTAAAGAGGATGAAAAGGTATTATAAAAAGGAGAAAAGGATATGGCTAGTACAGGAATATTAATTGAAACTGAAAACAACAATGTAAAAGAGACCAGTCTGGGTGTGATGACAGCAGCAGCAGGCCAGGAAATCTATGCACTGGTACTGGAGCAGGATGCGTCTGCCATGAAGGAAAAACTGGCAGAATATGGTGCTTCTCATATCGTGAGCATCACATCTTCTGTCGATCTTTCAGCCAGCCCGGACCTTCAGGCCCAGGCACTTGCCGCAGCTGTAAAAGAATACGAGTTTGAAGCGCTTTTGGGGACAGCCAGTGCCATCGGCCGTGATCTGTTTGCAAGAGTTGCTGCCATTATAGATGAACCGCTTGTGTCAGATTGTGTGCAGGTAAATATTGCTGAAAGAAAAGTAAGAAAGTCACATTTTTCCGGTAAAATATTTGCCACACTTAAAGTGAACGGATCAATTCTTTTATGTACGCTTCGCCCCAATTCCATTGATCCTGTAGCTGTACAAGCAGCAGGAGAACTCATTGATTTTACGGCAGATCTGGTAGGTTCAGGACTCATTAAAATTGTGGAAACCAAAAAAGCGGGCGCAGGAAAAGTGGATCTGACCGAAGCCCCAATTGTCATTACCGGTGGCCGGGCCATTAAGGCTGCTGAAAATTATACAATGCTTGAAGCGGCTGCGCAAAAAATCGGTGCAGCTGTAGGTGCTTCAAGAGCAGCTGTGGATGCGGGTTATGCCCCTCATTCCATGCAGGTGGGTCAGACTGGCAAAACCGTCAGTCCCAAACTCTACATTGCCTGCGGTGTATCGGGTGCGGTACAGCATTTTGCCGGCATGAAAACCTCTAAGGTCATTGTGGCCATTAATGAAGATAAGGACGCCCCTATTTTTGCCAAGTGTGATTATGGTATCGTGGGTGATATTTTTGATGTGGTCCCTGTATTGACTGAAAAGTTGTGAGGCATAACCCTTTAAAGACAGGAACCTCCTTGTTTGAATCATAAATTGTTAGGAGTTATCGCAGTATTTGCTGCAGCAGCAGCCTGGGGAATGTCTGGGATTTTTGTGACCCTCATTATTGATTCCACGGGCTGCTCTTCTGTAGCCCTTGCTTTCTGGCGTGATTTTAGTACCTTTTGTGTTTTGCTTTTATACACTCTTGTGACCTCTCCCCACAAGCTGTCTATTCGAAAAAAGGATATTCCCTGGTTTTTGAGTATGGGGTGTTGTTTAGGTGGCTTTCATATTTTTTATAATAAAAGTGTGATGATAAACGGAGCTGCTGTGACAACTGTTGAGCAGGCTGCCATGCCTGCTGTGGTAACTATCGCAGCTTTGTATCTGTGGAAAGAAGCGCTTACCAGAGAAAAAATTATTGCCATGATCATCATATTCTTTGGCACAGTCATGGCTTCGGGTTTAAATCTGTTTGCACTTGAAAAAACAAATGCCACTGGTTTAACGGTTGGCTTGTTTGTGCCGTTCTTTTATGCGGGTTGGACATTGTCCGGGAAAACTATTGTCAGTCGATATGGTGCAGTTGCCTGCCTGACCATCGCTTTTGGAATTGCTGCAATGATGCTTTCCCCCCTGCAGCCTTTTGTTACGCAGCCCAGTACGCTAGACTTCAAAATAATTCTGATTTTTTCCGGGCTGATTATTTTTTCAACTGTTGGAGCCTTTACGCTCTATATGGTGGGACTAAAATATGTTCAGGCAGGAATTGCCAGTATCCTTGTCATGTCTGAAATTTTGTTTGCAGGCGTTTATGCCTGGTTTTTGTTAGGAGAACGGCTCACACCGCTTCAGACAATGGGAGCCCTGCTTGTGATGGTAGGTGTTGTCTGGCTCTCATACCGCCAGAACAAGTTAAAAAAAGTTCAAGTTAAAAAATAGTTTTCTGTCTGCTCTTGAAACCAATTGCTGCTGATTATAATTATAGGGTGAGCCCGGTTGCTTTAACCGGGCCCTGTTTTATGCAGATTTAACTTTCAATGGCCCCGGAGCGAACTCCTTTAAGATAGTTCATGCAGTAATCGTCGTGGCCCAGCAGCATATCCCCGGTTCTAATGGCTGCCATTATTTTTTTGTCCAAAGGATCGATAATGGCTGAATCCATGCCCGCAACCATCATCAGGGAGACAAAGGTCCTATTGATGATCTTCCTTTGGGGCAGGCCGTAGGAAATGTTGGAAAGGCCTCCAGTGATGTGGACTTCAGGAAATTCAGCCTTGATGGCCCTGACCGCATCCAGGACCATGACGCCTTTGTTGGACTCAACGCTGATGGGTTGAACCAGAGGATCCACATAAATGGAGGCCGTGGGAATGCCGATCTTGTTAAGTTCTTCTACCAGACCTCTGGCACGGCCCAGGATATCATCGGAAGAGGCAGGCATGCCGGCATCATCCATGCAAAGGGCAATGATTTTACACTCTTTTCCTTCAAGAAAGGGCATCATGGCTTCGAACCGTTCTTTTTCCAGGCTGATGGAGTTGATCATGGGGGTCTTTTTCACCATCTTAAAGGCCATTTCCAGGACAGCCGGGTCCGGGCTGTCCAGAGTTAATGGAACGGTGGCAATGGGCTGGATGGTGTCCAGCAGCCATTTCATATCTTCTGTTTCATGGCCGATCCGGGCACCGGCATTGACGTCAATATAGTTGGCGCCTGCTTCCTGCTGTTTTTTTACATCATCAATGATGTATTCGGCATCCCGTTCTGCCACAGCTGCCTGGACAAGTTTCCTGGAGGTGTTGATTCGTTCGCCTATAACTTCAAACATGGTATCGTTTCTCCTAAAGTTTATATGTCAGGTTTAGTTGACAAAAGATTTGGCAAGCTTTGAAGCAGAGCCGGCATCAGCTGCAAACCCGTCTGCTCCAATCTCATCGGAAAATGCCTGGGTCACAGGTGCGCCGCCTACAAGAATTTTAACCTGATCCCGGAGGCCTGATTCCACAATCGCATCCACTGTCTGTTTCATCATGGGCATGGTTGTCGTTAAAAGTGCTGACAGACATACGATCTGTGCATTTTTTTCTTTAATTGCAGTAACAAAATTTTCAGGGGCAATGTCTACTCCAAGATTGTGGACTTCCATGCCGGCACTTCCCATCATCATGGCCACAAGATTTTTACCGATATCATGGAGGTCTCCTTTGACAGTACCGATGATCACGTTGGCTCCGGTGGTGGATTCATCTTCTCCCAACAGGGGCTTTAGAATGGTCACACAGTTTCCCATGGCCTGGGCTGCCATGAGGACTTCAGGGATAAACATATCGCCGCTTTCCATTTTTTCTCCCACGACGTCCATGCCGGCAATCAGGCCTTTGTTGAGAATGTCCCCGGCCGGTACATCTTCTGCCAGAGCAGTATTCACAAGGTCTGTCACTTTGGCAGTATCACAGGAAACCAGGGCATCGATCATTGCATTGAAATTAGTCATTTTTTTCTCCTTTAAATGTTTTTTTTGTTTTCAACATATTGGGTTAATTGTTTTTCAATTTCCGGGTCAATATCCGGTTTTTCATAGGCAGCCAACCGTTGTGCCACCTTGTCTTCAGCTACTTGATCAATCCGTTTTTTCCCGTCTTTAGCCCAGGCATCCGGATTTTTCCGGCTCATGAGAGTTGGCATGAAAAATTCGGTCCGGCACAGCTGAAAGGTTTTTGGGTGGGTCAGGTATTGTCCGCCTATTCCTACTTCTTTGATCACATCAATATCAATGGAATCATCGGTAAGAGCAAGGGGTTTGATCATGTTTCGCACCATACCACAGACCTCCTCGTCTATAAGAAATTTTTCAAAACTCATGGCAATATAGGCTCCCAGGATACCGCAGGAGTGGAGGATAAAATTGATCCCGCCCCTGACGGCCGTGGAGAGTGCCAGGGCAGATTCTGCACCGGCCTGGGCATCGGCAGACATGGCATCAGTAAGACCCCCGCCGGATCTGGCAGGCAGATTGTAAAACCGCGCCATCTGGGCCACCAGGTGAATATTTTTGGACAACTCGGGTGCGCCAATGGAAAGGGCGCCTGTTTTCATGTCCATGGCAGAGGAAGTGGACCCGCAAATTACGGGTGCTCCCGGGCTGACCAACTGTGCCAGGGTGATGCCGGCCAGAATTTCAGCATTCTGGAGGGCCAGAACCCCATCCAGAGTTACAGGGCCGGAACCGCCGGCCATGATAAGAGAAGCCACTACGCAAGCCTGGTTGTGGCGTGCAAGTTCAATAAGGGCTCCTGCCATTTCATCGGAAAACTGCAAAGGAGACAGGGAGTTGATCAGGGAAACAGACACGGTCTTGTCCATGATATTTTCCTTGCCTTCCCAGAGAATACCGGCCATTTCAATACCGTCCAGGGCGCCCTGTCGGGAGGTTGGGCTTCCCATGAAGGGTTTGTCGCACAAGAGCATATTCGATAAATTCAGATCTAGATGGACGGTGTCACTGGGCATGTCAGCCGGTTCCACCATCATCCATCCGTTCATGTCAATATAAGGGGAAGTCTGGATCAACTTGCAGAAATTGTCATAATCTTCCATGGTGGCCTGGCGCCGATTGCCTTGAGCATCCATGACAAAGGGGGCGCCGTATCCTGGCAGAAAAACAAAATCATCTTCACCGATCTCGACATTTTTTTCCGGGTTTCTGGCATGGACGGTGAATCGTTTGGGCGCAGTTTTTAAAGCCTTTTGAATATTGGATTCTTCAAAAAATACTGTGGAGCCTTCCACCTTGTGTCCGTTTGTTTTGAAAATTTCAAGTGCTTCTTCGTCATTAAAAGCAACACCCGTATTTTTTAAAAGATCCATTGCAGCATCATGGATCTTTTCCATATTCTGCTTGGTCAGTTCCTGCATTCTATCATACATTGTTTTTTCTCCTTCAAGAGAGATACCCTCTCTTCTTTTAATGGATCATTCCCAGGATTGATAATATCCCGGAGCGAATATATCAATCCTTATTTTCTTTTTTATATTGGTTCAATCCCTTGAATGTACCGTAAAGTACCAGCAACAGCAGGAACATGAGAGGGAATGCCGTTGCAATGGAGGCGGTCTGGATGGCTTTGAGACTGCCGCTTCCTGCCAGCACGGCTGCCACGGCACCCAGAGCAATACCCCAGAAGGCCCGTAGATTTCGTCCGGGATTTTCATGGCCGGATACAAACATGGCAAGGGAGAGGGCTGCGGAATTGGCAGAAGTCAAAAAGAAGGTGCCGATGAGAAAGATCAGGGCAATGGCCAGAAGCCCGCTCATGGGCAGATTCTGGGCGATAGCGAATATAGCGCTTTCCATGCCGTGTTCCTTCATGGTGGCACTGACATTAAAATTAATTCCGGCTCCGCCGACGACTCCATACCAGAGAAAATTTCCCAGAGTGGGAAGGATCAGTGTGGCTGCAACGGTTTCACGGATAGTTCTTCCCTTGGAAATTCTGGCGATAAACACAGCCACAAAGGGTGCCCAGCTCATCCACCAGGCCCAGTAGAAGACAGTCCAGGAGCCGATCCAGTTACCTTCAAATCCCGGGGCAGTAAAAAGGCTCATGGGAATGAAGTGTAAAAGATACTGGCCCATGGAATTTATGGTAAGATTGATCAGGAAAATGCTGGGGCCGAAGACCAGGACAAAGAACCAGACCAGGACAAAGACCCACATGTTGATATCCCCAATGAGCTTTACTCCTTTTTGAAGCCCGGTATAAACCGACAGGGTGAAAATGGCGGTAAGAATACCGATGATGATATAAGTGCTGGAAGGGCCCAGCTGCATGCCGTACTGAAATTTCAGACCGGAAGAGAGCTGTAGGGCCACGAAACCCGTGGTGGTGGCAAGGCCGCCCAGGGTAGCAAACACAGCAAAAATGTCTAATACCTTTCCCCAGATACCATGGATCTTGTCGCCGATAACATAATAAAAAGCACTGGAAAATTTCAAGGGCAGGTTATGGGTAAAGCAGGCATGACCTATGGCAATTGTCAGCATGGCATAGATGGACCAGGCGCTCAAACCCCAGTGGAAAAAGGAATAGGTCATGGCATTAGCACCTGAGGCCGGGGTGTTTGCTTCTCCGCCAAAATAGGGGGGTGGACTCATATAATGGTAGGCCGGCTCGGCAGGGCCCCAGAAGACAATGCCTGCAGCAATGGCAGAGCCAAAGAGCATGGCAAACCAGGAAAAATTGGAAAATTCGGGCTTGTCACTGGGAAGTCCCAGTTTCATGCTGCCGTATTTTTGTCCCATGAGCACAAAGCAGCCAATGACCAGCATGAAAACAGTCAATAGATAGAGCCATGCCCATTTGGTGGTGGTCCAGCTGAAAACCGCATTGATGACTGCGGTCATATTCTCGGGAAACAGAATGGACCAGAGAATAAAAAAAATGGTCACAGAGGCAGAAACCCAGAACACAAAGGGATCAAAGGGTTTGCTTGATGTCGTCGTATTGTTCAAAATATAACTCCTGTAAACTTGGTTTATATTCTATCCATCTTGACGGTCCTCGATACGGTTTTGGACCACTGGATTTTTACCCTGTACTTGCAGATTGCGTACCAAGGCATTGTACTTACAATTTTTTTAAATAAATTTTTTAAATACCTGATATTATATGAAAAATCTATTTAATAGCGTAGCTGGTATTTTTTCAGCCCAGCCAAAAAGAAAAATTTTTTTCACTTAAATGGGATCGAGATAGAAAAAAAATTTTCACTTGAAAAAAAATTGACTAAATGGTCGAGCGCCGGATAAAATCCATACGGTAAAAACCGTGTTTTTTTATTTTATAATGGAGCAACTGCCTTGAAATTCCAAGGTTTTTTGCAGCCTTTGTCACATTGCCTTCTGCTGCTGAAAGAGCAGCTTTGATGGCTGATTTCTCTTGATCCGCCTGGGCCTTGGCAAGGTTGTGGGGCTGGGTTGACTCAAGGGCTTTTACGGTTTCTTCAGCCTGGGGGCTGCCAGGACTTCCAGATAGAGAAAAAGGAGTTTCCAGGCAGGTAAAATCAAGTTGTTCTAGACAATCCAGGCCCGGTGTGAAATGTTCAATTTCAATAGTTTCTTCCCTGCCTGCCATGTTCATGGCACCTTCTATCAGATGTTCAAGTTCCCTTACGTTTCCGGGCCATTGATAGGTGGTGAATAAGTCAAGAACTTCCTCTGAAATATAGGTTACATTGGTGCCCAGACTGTTATTGTATTTTTCAATAAAATGGCTGATCAGTTCATTCATGCTGTCCTGTCTTTCATGAAGGGGTGGCAGCTTGACCATCACCACTGCCAGCCGGTAAAAAAGATCAGTGCGTAGACGGTTTTCCCGGATGGCGGTTCGAGGATTCTGGCTCACCGAACTGATGATTTTGACATCCACGGGGGTTTCTGTGGCAGAGCCCACCCTTCGGATACGTTTTTCCTGCACAACTCTTAACAGTTTTGCCTGGAGGTCCAGGGGCATGGCCAGCAGTTCATCAAGGAACAGGGTGCTGCCATGGGCAATTTCAAAGAGACCGGGCTTGTCCAGGGCTCCGGTAAAGGCCCCCCGGGCAGTGCCAAAAAGAATGCCTTCTAAAAGATCATGGGGAATGGCCCCGCAATTGATGCCGATAAATTTTTGTTCCCGCCGCTGGCTGTGGTTGTGAATGGATTGGGCAAAGAGTTCCTTGCCTGTCCCGGTTTCCCCCTGAATCATGATGGGGGAGGATGAGGAAGCCGCCTTTCTGGCCATTCCCACCACCCGCTGGAAATTCGGGTCATTGCCGATAAGGTCGGCAAAGGTGTATTGGGTGCCGTTGCCAAGGTCGGGTCTGGATTCAGTGATGGCTGATGAAGGAGTAGACCGGTTGAGGAGTTCATAATCCTTTACAAAACAGATCACCCCGTTGATGGTTTCTCCATTTAAAAGGGGGTAAACACTGGTAATGGTGTTGGCAATTTTTCCTGAGCGGGTCCTGTAGAAAAACGCCTTGTTTTTAATGGCTGCATGCCGGTAAATGACCTGCATGATCATGCTGGTACGGTTGTTGAGCTCATAAATATCGGTTACCTTGAGCCCGATCACATCTTTGGACACCAATCCGTCTATCTTGGACTGAGCAGTATTGTAAAAAAGGATGGTCCCGTTAACGTCGGCAATAATCACCCCGTCATCCAGATGGCTCAACACAGATAAAAAATCAATGTTTTTCATATTCAGCAGGCCGGAAAAATTGGAGTTTTCAGGAAAGGACATGGGTGTATTCCTTGTAATGTCTTTGTTAAAACACCATGATTGTACCGAAAAGACCATACCACGCATGGAACGGAAACGGAATATCAAATATCCAGGTTTTTAACTATTGTCTGATCAAAAATTGGCAGTTTTCGTTGGTGAATGAGATTTCCCTCCAAAAAACAAAATGCTGTGTCTGGCTATGATGCAGAAAACACAGAACTGTTAATAATCAGTTCCAATTTTATTTCCAGAGTGCTAATACTGGTGCCAATGAACTTCCTGCAAAGCGGGGTGCTCATAATTAATGTTGTTTTTGCATAAAAAGAGTTTTTGATA
>QMMT01000020.1 GCA_003647385.1 Deltaproteobacteria bacterium | reverse complement strand
GTATACAGCTGTATACCGAAGATTATCACCAGAAGGATTGTCGCCGGGCAAGGGAGTCAGAATCGCATCAATATCCATTTTTAAACCTTCTCCTTATTTTTTTGATCCGCCATGTTATGGTTATTCCCCACCAGTGGATATATTAAAAAGAGTCAGAAAATCTTCAGCCTTTAAAGGTCTGGTATAGATTGTCAGCCCGGGATTCTCGGGCAGACCTCCTAAAAAAACAGCTCCTGGCATTGCTTCTTTTTTTTTAAACACCCCCCAACCTTTTTTGGGATGAGAATACACATCAGCGTTACTCAAAAGTGTTTCGACCGGAAGGGCGAGTGCCCCTTTTTCCTGATCCTTCCTGAACCAGGCCATCATTATTTCCGGTAATCTGGATCTTTCATCCTCATGAATTGATAAAGACGTTGGAAATCTAATTTTTATCAATTTTTCCTCAAACGCTTTAAAACTGTCATACCGCGAAGCACTTACATCTTCAAAGCTTCGAAAAACAGGCTCAAATCGTGTGAAGATATAATGCCATTTTTTGTCCCAATCTTTCACGGAGCCTCTGCCCATGATGAGAAGGGGATAAGACCGTCCCATCCGGTCACTGCTGTCCCTGATAACCCCCAGGACAAGTTCACCCTTATTTACCCCCTTGACCCAGAAACGAAACGATCGGATCATTGTATTATTTTTCTGATCTCCCTTAAGTTTTGTACCCTTTTCAGCCCAGGCGGACAAGGCATTGGCCAAAGGAGAATCTATATTCAAACTGAAATAATCATTAAAAGCCGGATGCTTCCCATAAGCCGAAAATTCAATAGTGGATTTTGGTCTGCCTAATCCCAGCATTTAACAATCTCCATAGGCGTCTTCCCGGGGACAGCACCTAACAACCTGACGACGGGTTTATTCCCTTTTAATCCATACTTTGCCTTGATAAACCGGACTCTCATTCTTTTTAAGTCATCTTCAGCATCTGGAAAATCAGATGGGATAAATCTGTGTTGTCCCTTTGAAAAAGCTTTCAAAAATTTAGGAAAGGAAAGGGGACCCGTATATTTTTTGACCAGCACAAGACTGCCGATCTTGATCTTAAAAATCACTTCACAGTCTGACTGGGGAACCCAAAGGAATATCTTCCTGACGGGATAGTTGCGGTTTTCCAGTGTGGTTGTGCCATCGGCACAGGCGAGTTCAAGTACTGTGGCATGGGGCTGTACCTGAGCCTCTTCATTGGCACTGGTCGGGTATCCGCTTATCTTCACACTATAGTTTGTTTTTAACGGTTTGGAAGCCGTAACGCCCCGGGTGAGAAATTTAAAAAAATAGGGGTCAAATGCCATACTTTTTCCATTGACCTTGGCTGAATAAAATCCCTTTTTTAACCCTCTTTTTACAAATGGCTTGCCAGGTCCTTTTAAAAAATTTGTTACAACCCCTTCAGGACCCAGAAGAAGAGTGTTAATATTCTTTTTATCTGAGACATCTTTCATCTCCATTAATACAGTTTCTTCCCACTTCTTTTGAAGTTGGCAGGATGCTTCCTGCAAGGCAAATTCATGATAAAAATTCAGCGGCCCTTCAAAAATTTCCCAGATATAGGCGGGTTCTTTCCCCGTATATACCACGATTGCTTTAAGTTTATTGACTGCTTTTCGGGCAGTAAAAAATGGGATCGTGCTTGTGGCAGGGTCTTCAGTATAAATGGAGGCTGCAAACTCAAATGCCGCCCTTTGAGATAAAACAGATGGAATAATGTTGGCAAGAGCATCCTGATACGTCATAAACATCTTACCCGCCTTCATCATTGCCCCGGCATCCAGGTGGGTGTTGATAACACCACTGGTATGGGTTGCGCTTGCCAGTTTTGATTTCACCCTTGATGCAGCCTGACCTATAATACCGCTTGAACCTGTTTTCTGAGCTCTGAGGGTTATGGCCTGGCTTTGCAGGTTATTGAGATCTCGGACCAGCTTTATCCATTCCGGCAAATTTTTCTCATCAAAAAAGGATTTAAGCTCATGGATGATGATTTGAAGTAAAGAAAAATACGGACCTTTTTTATCGCCTGCAATCGTTGAGATATTTAGCCATTGTTCCCGGGTTTTCAGATTTTTTTTGCCGGTGTCAAATTGGGCAACAAAATTCAACCATCCTGTAAGATAGGCGGTTTTATACCATTTGTAAAATTCGCGCTTCCGGCCGGCTAAAATGAGAGGATCGGTCAATGCTGTTTCAATTTCACTGATAAATCCATCAATCTTTTCTTTTCCTTTAAGGGTAAAACTTGAATCAACCCGTTCGGATTTGGTTTCCCGGACTGCTTCCCCCCAGAAATCCGCCAGTGTGTACGGGGTCAATTGAGGATCTGAATTGGTCCTGGCAACAAGCCAGTTCAGGTTAGATCCTTTAATGGAAAGAACCCGCGCCAGCCATTGCTGTAAATCGTTCATTCCTTGATTTATGGACTGGGTATCCTCCTGCCAGAGCAGATAATAAAGATAAAGGTCCTTGATTTTTAACTGGATATCTTCAGCAATATCCTGGCCTGCCCCAATTTCCACTGTATTGAAAACCGGCTGTCCCATCTTCTCAAACTCTTCAACCGGATGATTTAATAATTTGGCTTTAATGAGGTTTATCCGTTTTACCAGATGATCCACATGGCTGATGATGACATCAACTGGTGTGGATGAATTAAAATATGCCATATTATCAAACATTTTCTTATCAAGGGGGGCAACAAATCTTTTTTCCATCAGTATACAGTATTTTTTCTTAAGCTCTTCCTCTACCTCAATACTCTCATTAAGGCCAAGCCGTGGAATCCACCACCTGCCATTGCTATTTTCAACCGTTTTTATGGTATGTTTAAATTGTTCCAGAGTAGAAATATCTGAAATCACTTCTCCCTGGAGTATCCTGGGGCCGGCAAACTGGGCAGAGGCTGTTTTTATGGTATGAAGGTTTTTCACAAAAGAATAACTCAAAATACCACAAAAAGCGATAATAATGGCAGTCCAGGCCGCAAATCCAATATTCCGGGTCAACCTTTTCCATGCAGCCCCCCGTTGAGTCACCCTGAAAAGCCCTCTGTCAGATGGAAGAAGCCATGAAAAAAAGTCGTGAAGGAATAGCCCCTTGCTGGTACCGGGTAGAACCTCCTGTTCCCCAATGACCCCTAAATCTTTTAAGAAATGGGAAAAAGGCGTTCCTTCCTGACAGCCGCTGGAAAAATATATGCCACGGAAAAAAGGGGTTTCCTGGTAGGGATTTTCCTGAAAAGCTCCTTTGATGAAGGCTTCAAATCCCGGCCTGATTTTTTCAAATTCGCTGGGGAAAAGGATGAGTTCAGGGCTGATTTTGCGGCTTTCAAGCTTTTGCATAAGCAGCAGCCGGATATCTCGAATCCTCTCTCCCATAGTCCTGAAACAATCCGAGACAAGTCCCATGGGATCTTTTTTTAGACCATGATTCACGATCCCCATGGTCTGGCCTAATACATCATCACTGAAGCAATCGGAAAAATGGGTCATTCCCTGAATGAGATCGCATTTCGTGACCATGATATAGACCGGAAACTTTGCATCCAGAACGCGCATCAGCTCATCTAAGCGCTTTCTGATATCCCGGCCATACTTTTCAAGCCCTTCTGCGTCCATGTTATTTAATGAATCTGCGGCAATAGTTACAATCAAGCCATTTAGCGGTTCTTTTTTCCTATACCGTGAAAGAAGTCCTAAAAATTTCTGCCACTCATCTCTGTCCCGTTCATCATCCACAGAGACAGCATATCTTCCGGCTGTATCAATGAGGACGGCCTGTTCAAAAAACCACCAGTCACAATTGCGTGTACCCGATATCCCAGATACACTGCTGACCTCAGCAAAGGAAGAGGACAGCTTTGCACTTTTAATGGCGGTAGTTTTCCCGGTTCCACTTCCTCCGATGATCATATACCAGGGAAGAACATACAATGGATTACCCTGCTTTTTCAGGTGGGATTTTTTTAAGGCCTCCATGGCTTCTTTCCATTTGGCCTGCATCTCTCTTGATACTTCCCGCTCTTTTTTGTCAGCAGATTTCAATGCAGCGCTGTCCTGCTCAATGATCTGACTTACAAATTTCTGTTCCTTTTTTTTCAAAAGCAGCTTGCGGAAAAAAAGTATGCCTAGAAAAACTCCAATAACGCCGGCGGCAATAAAGAAACAGACCCATAACGGCCACCTGGCCCATACAACCCCTGCAAAAATTGCAACGCCAATAAACGCAACCAAGGCAATGATCAAAAAAATTTTAAACAGAAACGCAAGCCGATTTTTCATTTAAGGTATCCTGCTGATTAAAGTTTCTCCAACATTATTTAAAACAAATTTATAAATCAAAAACAGCACGCCATATAAGCCCACCGGAACCAGGAAGGCGGCAAGAGTCAAAATTGAAAACCGTTTTTGACCGGCTGTTTCAGACGGTTCATGGTCCGTCACATAGGAGTCGGGAAAGAGCTTGATTCGGTCCATGGAGGGCAGATCCACGGAACTTCCTGTTAAAAGCTTTAAATTTGATGTTTTCAACTGATCTAAAAGCATGTCATCTCCCGGATTGCAATACTGGCCGGTAAACCCCAGTGCCAGGCAGATATAATAGACCTCTCTTACATGATTTTGATGGGGACCGATGGTGTTGAGTTTCGAAAAAAAGAGTTCGCCTGCATCAGATGTCTGGAAATATTTGCGTTGAAGCTGTTCTCCCTGCCATTGGATTTTACCCTCCCAGGAACCGCTCATAATGGTTTCATCAACCCATGCAAAAACGGCAAACCGGGCCAGATCATAGTCTTCCCTGGTAGCATCACTTTTTTCAAAAAAAACTTCACTCTCCCTGTTAAGTCTTTCCATACCAGCACTGGCCTGATCAAAGGGTATGTTTTCCAACCCCTGCTTTTTTTGGAGCAAGATTGTATAAGAAATGATATCGGTAAAACAATCTGAAAGTCTCATCTTTCTAATTCCTCCTCACGACCATTAATTCAACCTTAAGGTCTTCAGGTGCTGTATCCCAGTAAAGAGCTATATTGTTCCCCCCTTGTACGGGCTCCCATTGTTTTCCATGGTGATCAACCTTAAAATAGGTTGAAGCGGTTTTTCGAGGAAGTTCCTGTGGGGGTATTTCAAGATGATTAAGCTTAACGCCCGGCAGAGACTGGGCAATGAGGATGGGCAGAGACTCCCGGGCACTCAATTTTGCGATATGCTTCATGGATTCAATGATGGTTTCCGCATTTCCTTCAGATTCCATGACCAGAAAGAATTGATTCCTTCCTTCAAATATATTAGGAGGTATTTCAGCGGTATAATACGTACCGTCAAAATGAAGAGGAATGATATACTCAGGCCCTGATGTTATTCCATCCAGAAGTTGAGTGATCAGCTGCTGTGCGCCTGTAAAGCATTCCCATAATTTTTTATGGTTATATTCCAATAAAAGAGCTGTGCCATCCTCAAGTTCTCCGCCGGCGGATATGTCTGCTGAAAAAGAGGATAGTTCTCCGATAATCTGCCTTAAAATACCGTAGATTGCCCAGGGTCCGCTTTGAATAGTGGCGGTCAAATGGGTTAAAAGCGGTACATATCTGTTCAGCGAGCGTAATGCCAGCATATATACCATATCTCTTGATCCAAACTCTGACGTGTGAACGCCTTTGGATCTTTTGACCGCCTCAAGCTGCCGAGCCCTAGAAAAAAGCTGATCCTTTATTTCCTTGATAATCCCCATTAAAATCCCTGAACCTGCAATCGTCAGGCATGGCGGGATAAAATTATTGCTGATCTCTATTTCTTCCAGATTTTTTTTAAGCCTGGCAATGGGGATCAGCTGGTAATCACTCTTATGATCAATTTCAGTCTCCCAGAATATTTTGACAAGAAAACTCATCCGCCTGACTTCAGCCTTGGGACCGTCTCCATGAAGGTCTCCTACCTCTTCAGGTGCTGTTAAGGAAACAAAGCGGTTTGATACAGGTGACAAATCATTATAGTCTGCTAAAACAGAAACATTCTCTCCGTTCTCATCCCACTTTTTTAAGCCCAGATAGACTAAAAAAGATTTTCCTCCATCCTCCCAGGCCTTTTCAAATGACCTGGCCTGTATTACACCATTTTCACCAATGATGACATGAGTGTTATCAGGGAAAAGAAATTCTCCGGACTTCATATCAAACACATAATTGGACAGAGAAGATTCATCAATTCCAAGGTTTCCAACTCCCCAAAAATGAGGGGCCATGAATTTATACCACGGTTCGGAAAGCGATCGGTTATAAAGATCATTTAACTGAAAATGGTGTGGCTGGAGAAAAAGCCCCTGATGCCAGAAAAGAGGTTTAGCCATTATTGATGCCCTTCAATTTTATCGATCTGTTGAGGTCCCAGAAAAAGTTTAACATCAAGTATACCTGGTTTCTGCTTTTTTTCTTTAGAAAAAAATCCTTTTTCTTCAATAACAACCGGGATTTCAATGAGTCGTGTGATTCGTTCTTTTACAATGTCATAGTATCCTGCCACCACGGCCAGATACTTTGCATTTTCCGCACGGTCCAAAGCCAGTGTGATATCCTCTGCCGGATGAACAATCAACCGCTTTGATGCCGCAACACTCTGATCAAACAATTTACAATCCAGAAGCTTGTAAAGTCCGCTCTGATCACCTGAGAGCTGATTAAATCCATTGGGATCCTTTAATTGGTAAACACAGACATGAAGTGTGTGTGCCTTTTCATCATCAAGGTTCAACCTGGGGTCTGCAATCACTTGAAGTTTAATTGCATCCTTTTCATAGGTCCACTGGGGAGGAGGCAGAACTTTTGCAGTGCATGAGAACACAAACAGGGTGATAAAAACAGATAATAATAATTTTATAATTTTTTCCAATTTTCCTCCTAATTAAAATGATATTTTTTGACAATTCCTTTCAAATTCTCTTAAAAAAGACTCCATAAATCGTCCTGATTCAAACCATTTCTCAAATTTTTTAAATTTTAGTTCATAGACTTCATAATACTTGGATTTGCGCATAGGGCTGAGTCTTGAAACATCCGCCTCTTTTTCAATTTTCTCAGGTGCAAGCTCTTCTAAAATTTGCATCACCTTGGAATGTGCTGCTTTTTTGGAAGCCTCCTGGGAAGCGAAAAAAGCTTTGCCTATCTGGCCGATATATTTTTCCAGAGTGCTTGTGTTTTGACTTCCTTCAAGATGATATCCAATAACCTGTCGTATGGTTTCATCGGAGTCCTGTTTACCTACCAGAGTCGTATTGATAACGCTAATCAATTGATTTAATGATTCAAAGACTGTATTGATTGATTCTCCCAGACTTTCTAAAAGTTCTTCTGAACTGAGATCCACCTGGGAAATTTCGCGACCCAGAAGAAGTTTAATTACTCTGGCCAACACATGGTCATCCTCTGGCAGGACGTCGGTTTTTTTATTTCCATGATCCTGGGGACCAAATAACTCAATCAATTTGTCCAGAGCTTTAGTCTTATCTGACAAATCAAGTGCTGCTAATTCATTTTCAAGGTACTCAGTTACCAAAAGATCAGGATTAGTCCTTTGTTCTTTAAAAATCCTTATTATATGGTCTTCTATCTTTTCATATTGAATCGGTTCAGTCATTTTCCAAATCCATTCAGCACTATTTTTTGGGGGTTATTACAATCGTTTTATCAAGGTCATCATCTTCACTGAAAAAATCAGATTCTTGATGTGTTTTTTCTGGCGAAGATATAATGACGGTTTCCTCCATATCGTTAAATCCACCATCCTCGGCGGGTTCTGTTTGCGGCGCGGGCATCATGACCATGGTTTTTTCAACTATGTCATCAAAACCTGCATCCTGTTCCATCTCGTCAGACGAAAGCACAATGGTTTCCAGTGCATCATCATCGAAATCAGGGGACAATTCTTTCTGGTCAGCCCATTTTGTTTTCAGTTGTTCAAGGATCAATAAAATGGCCTGTTTTTCAGATGACGGCAGCACCTGACCTTTATCTGCCCCTGGTGTTTCCTCTATTGAAGACTTAACCTTTTTCTGATCTGAAAACAATTCTTCTTTTATTTCCTGTTTCAGGGTTGTAATTTTATTAATCAACTGATTTAATTCATGATCCAGACCCTGTTCTTTTTTGCCATTAAAAAAAGAAAGCCCCGTCACAATAATCCTTAACCAAAATTGATGCCACTTCTGGGGGGTGGGTCTATCATCAGGATTCCAGAAAATATTTTCCATTGCCACAGATGGAAACGCTTTGATCAACTGATTGTAATCAGAAAGAAGACCATCGTCCAAACCCGTTTCAACCAGTTTCCCAATCTCCTCATACACCTTATCCTGTCCCTGATTTTCGTTCACAAGAAAGGTATGAAACCAGAGTGACGCCATAAAGTGCAAACTGCTGTTTTTTGACAGAACAGAGTGAATATAATTTCTCGGAGAATTAACCATCAGGTCAATAATGCTCAACTTGAAACTCCAGAAAAAAGGAAGACTGTTCCCTGTGGACTGGGGCCTTATCCAGATGCTTTGTGCAGATAAATTAAGCAGGGGATAGCTCTCTTTTTCAACCCTTTGATAAAGAGAGCGAAAAAATTCTTCAAAAAAACAAAGCTTTAAAAAAAGGACTTCTAAGAAAAATCTTTCATCCCCCTCAAAAAAAAATGGAATGTTGTCCTGAGAGAGTGGGCTTTCTCCTCCCCGACCAGACCCCGATACTGTAGTGGGAAACGCATTTATTCTTTCAAAGGGTGCCCCGGAAATCAAGGAGAGAAAATCAATTGCTTTTATGGGCTGGGCATCAAAAAAAAGCATGTGAAAGGGATAAAAAGAAAAAAAACTGATATGCGATGCCGCTTTTTCCCCGGTGATGTAACACTCTGCGTGGCCGGGGCAGTCAGGACAGGGAAAACTGCTGGAAACTGCACTTCTCAGCTTACTGAAATCCTTGATAAGATCAAACCGATCTTTCGTAAAAACTGGGTCATCAGCAGAACGGGAAAACTGGTAAAACTCATAATTTGTTTTGGCAGCATGACACCTGGGGCAGAAAAGATATCGCTTTAACGACGTAGAAAAAGGGGGAAGCGATTTGCTTATCAACAGGGTATCATCCTGACAAAGATCAAGTTCGGTCCCACATTCAGGGCATGGCGGATGAAAAAATTTTTGTTGTTTTTTACAATAAAAAAGCGATCGGAAGGCAGTGGCCTTTCCTTCCCGGCTTAATTGTTTCGGAACGATAAAGACATTTTTATCTTTGGAATATGATTGTATTGTTTCAAGCCAGATCCTGTCGATACTGACATTTGTAAAGGGGGTCAAATCATCAGGTAAGATTGGGTAATCATCCCGTTGAACCAGTAAAAAAAGAGATTTAAACCGGTCGGCATCATTGATCTTTAATCCAGCCTTGACTATAATTGAAAGATGCTGTCCTTTGTCAACGATTTGAAACAGATATGAATATCCCTGAAATAAATTCCTGTCCGAGTCTAACACAGGAATATCAAGGAGGAAACCTTCTCCCCCGGATTCAATAAACGGAAGCAGTGAAATTGTTTCGTCCATTTTTTGATCTCTATCCCCATATCAGGTTTTGGGTTTTCGATGACCCACTTATTTTTAGCAATGGCCCACGGGCACAGTAACGTCTAATTATAAGAAAATCAACCCTTTTTTAACGGTGTTAAGGCGTTCTCCGGCTTATTTCCCCTTTGTTTTGAATCCGTCAATAAAACGATCCTCTATGGCTGACAGATATTGGATTTTATCCAACAGATCTTTTTCTCTTTCTTGACTATTTTTGCTAAACACCTTATTATAAAGGAAAATACCATGTCTTGCGATGATTAACTTGAGTTTGCCATACATCTTCATGCAAACTTTAAAAACGGCTAAAGAGTCTTTGCTATGAAACAGTGCAAATCATGCGGACAAATTATCTCTCAAAAAATTACAATGTGCCCGGCCTGCGGCAGCTCCATTGTAGACGGCATAAAATATATTGACGATTACAAGATTTTAGCTATCATTCACGAAGGCCACTCCTCCCTTGTTTGCAAAGCTAAAAAAGATTCTGCAAAAAAAGGCCATGGTGAGAAGCCGGTCTCCATCAGATTATTCACAGAAACATCCGGTGTAGATACCCGTATTGCCAGCCG
The DNA here is from genome assembly GCA_003647385.1 of Deltaproteobacteria bacterium. Lineage (GTDB taxonomy): Bacteria > Desulfobacterota > Desulfobacteria > Desulfobacterales > Desulfobacteraceae > Desulfobacula. The sequence continues at coordinate 1,895 of QMMT01000020.1, read as the reverse complement.
GCTTGTGGCAGAACTTGAGGAGCTCAACAAACTGCCACCCGAGCACTTTGTTCAGCATTATGCCATCAAAAAAAGCAGTAAAGGGCTCTGGTACAGGGTCAGTGAATGGGTCGATGCAAACGATTGGGGCTCTATCTTTATGTCGGATCTATTAAATGACCCGCGACGGGTGGTCACTCTTTTTCACAATATCGCATCAGTACTTGACCTTCTGCACAAAAAAGATCATTTCATGCCCTACCTGATTCTTGAAGATATTCTGATCCCAAAGGGAAAAACAAAAGAGCTCTGTGTAAAAATCAACTACAAACTATCCAGATTCTTAAATGCAAGGGCAACCCACCACGGTCCCATGCTACAGAAGCTGCTTGAATGCCACCCGGATATCATCAACCAGAGAGCCATTGATTTTAAAAGCGGAATCTGGTCTCTTGGAAAAATATTTATTGAGCTTTTAACCGCAGACCATAACCTGAAAGACTTTTCTTCAAGGGTTGATGAAATAGAAAGTCTGGACTCTGAGCTTGCCGTTCTGATCAAAATCATGCTGTCGGACGACCCGGATCTGCGACCCCAAACCATGGGCAAGGTGGTATCTGCATTATCACACATCTTAGACCGGCTGCCCTATTCTGACGGGCCGCCATCATCCAATAAAAAAAAGCCCAAACTGCTTAAAGAATTGAGATGGTTTAAAAAAGTGGTTGTGATGCTGATTTTAATTATTGCAGGAATCGTTACCATTGGTACCGTTTCATGGTTATATGTCAATTTTGACAAAAACAAAAAAGATGTGATACTTTCTAATTTTGTTGAATCCTATGCCGGTTCTATTGCATTTCTAATGGTTGAATACTGGCTGACAAACACCGAACAAATTGTATATAAAAACAGAGTGGAAGGCACGGCTTTTCTTGTGGACACTCAGGGATACCTTCTGACCAACCGTCATGTCGCCTGTCCGTGGCTTGATGACACCTCCCTTTTTCAAGTATATGGTCAGTATGCTATTTTAAAAAAAACCATTGAATTTGACTACAGGATGTATTTGTGGTTTGAAGGTGAAAAGGCATTCAACCGGTTACCCGCATTAAGCAATAATGCCCAATTATCTGATTCTTATTATCTTTCGTCCGCATACAGCACAGGCGGCCAGGGAAACCTGAAAATTGTCGGGGTCCCAAGGTCTTCTGCAAAAACCGGGGAAATGATTAAATCCCCATTTAAAAACGATTTTGCAGTTTTAAAAATTGATACACTTCCTTCCCGTTTAAAACCCTTACCCATAGAAACAACCATTGCTTCTGATGATATTAAGCGTCTGTCACCCGTGATGATTTTAGGTTTTCCCTTGGGAAAACGGACCCAGGATGACCACATCAATACAAGTATTACCAGAGGATATGTCAGAAGGATATCCAAAGAAATCATCCAGGTGGACTCCTCTATTTATAAAGGAAACAGTGGGGGGCCTGCCATCAATGCAAAAGGTCATGTCATCGGGATTGCATCCGGGGTGGTAACAGATCAGACAAGCGGATATTTTAAAATCAACACACCTTTATCTGATTTTGGCCTCATTTTACCCATTTCACGACCGGCCAAGTTTATTGAATCAATTAAGACGGGTCAGCCCCATTGGGATGGCATTCTTGATTTTTCTCTGGAATCCAAACTTGAACAGATTGCCAGCCTTGCAGTTGAACATGAATTCAAACAAGCGGCTGATTTATGTGAAACCATGCTTAAAAAAAGAAATGATCCTGTCCTGTTGTTTGCAGCAGGGGTGCTCAATTTTTGTACCAGGAATTTTGACAAGAGCCGACAGTTTTTTAAAAAACTGTCTTTGATCGAACAGCAAAACACAACATCCAGGCTGATGCTCTATATTATCG